>NZ_JBHZEJ010000065.1:0-50537 GCF_042756365.1 Streptomyces sp. NPDC059092 | reverse complement strand
GGGCGTACGTCTTCAGGACGTACGCCCACGGCGGGCGTCCTGCCCGGCCCCGGAGCGTGCTCAGGCGGTCGCCGGGTGCTGGGCGCGGCTGACGTCGTACACGCCCGGTACGTCGCGCATGGCGCGCATCAGACCGGGCAGGCCCGCCGCGTCCGGCAGCTCCAGCGTGTACGTGTGCCGTACGCGCTGCTCGCTGGGCGGCTCCACCGTGGCCGACACGATGGCCGCGCCCGCCGTGGCGATGGCCTCCGTGAGTTCGGCGAGCAGCCGGGGCCGTCCGAACGATTCGGCGTACAGCGTCACCCGGCACTCCGGCGCGTCGCCCCAGGTCACCGGGATGGGACGACGGTCCAGCGCGCGCATCCGCTCCACGGCGCGGCACTCCTGCCGGTGGACGGTGACCACGCCGCCGCGTACGGAGAAGGCGGTCACCGCGTCGGGCGGTACGGGCGTACAGCAGCCGGCCAACCGTACGGTGGCGCCCGGCACGTCCACCACGGCGTTGGTCCCGCCCCGCCGGTCAGCGGTGACGGCGAGCGCCGCGCGGGGCGCGGCGTCGGGCGTCCCGACCGCCTCGGGGTGGGCCGTCAGCCAGCCGGTGATCGCGATCCGGGCGGCGGGCGTACGGGCGTGGTCGAGCCACTGCGGCGAGGGCCCCGAGGCGGCGTCCTGGGCCAGCAGCAACTGGACCGTGTCGCCGTCCCGCAGGACCGTGCTGAGCGGCGCCAGACGGCCGTTGACGCGCGCCCCGAGGCAGCCGTGCGCGGCCTCGCCGTGCTGCGCGTACGCGGCGTCCACACAGCTCGCCCCGGCGGGCAGGCCGAGCATGCCGCCCTCGGCGCGGAAGACGGTGATCTCCGCGTCCTGCGCCAGGTCCGCGCGGAGCGTCGTCCAGAAGGCGTCCGAGTCGGTGGTGGCCTCCTGCCACTCCAGGAGGCGCGAGAGCCAGCCCGGCCTGGTCGGGTCGGCGCGCTCGCCGTCCTGCGGGTCCGCGGCCGGGGCACGCTCCGTGGCGTCCTGGGCCCCCGTGGAGTCGACGGACGCGTACGGGTTGCCGAGGGCGACCACCCCGGCCTCGGCGACCTTGTGCATCCGGTGCGTGCGGATGAGGACTTCGGCGACGGCGCCGTCCGGCCCCGCGACCGCCGTATGCAGGGACTGGTACAGGTTGAACTTGGGCGCCGCGATGAAGTCCTTGAACTCGGAGATCACCGGGGTGAAGCAGGTGTGCAGCTCGCCGAGGACCGCGTAGCAGTCGGCGTCCTCGGTGACCAGCACCAGCAGCCTGCCGAAGTCCGTGCCGCGCAGTTCACCGCGTTTCAGCCCGGACCGGTGCACGGAGACGGAGTGCCGCGGCCGCACCAGGACTTCGGCGGTGATGCCCGCCTCGCGCAGCACCCGCCTGACGTCCTCGGAGATGGCCGCGAGGGCGTCACCCGCGGTGGCGTTGTCCGCGATCAGGGCGCGGGTGTGCGCGTACTCCTCGGGATGGAGGATGGCGAAGACCAGGTCCTCCAGCTCGGTCTTGAGCGCCTGGACGCCGAGGCGTTCCGCGAGGGGGATGAGCACGTCGCGGGTGACCTTGGCGATCCGGGCCTGTTTCTCGGGGCGCATCACCCCGAGGGTCCGCATGTTGTGCAGCCGGTCCGCCAGCTTGATCGACATCACCCGGACATCGTTGCCGGTGGCGACGAGCATCTTGCGGAAGGTCTCGGGCTCGGCCGCCGCCCCGTAGTCGACCTTCTCCAGCTTGGTCACGCCGTCGACCAGGTAGCAGACCTCTTCGCCGAACTCCGCCCGGACCTGATCGAGCGTCACCTCGGTGTCCTCCACGGTGTCGTGGAGGAGGGAGGCGGTCAAGGTCGTGGTCTCGGCGCCCAGTTCGGCCAGGATCAGGGTCACGGCGAGCGGATGCGTGATGTACGGCTCGCCGCTCTTGCGGTACTGCCCGCGGTGCGAGGCCTCGGCCAGGACGTACGCCTTGTGCAGTACGGCGAGGTCGGCGTCCGGGTGGTGCGCGCGGTGCGCCTCCGCGACATGGCCGATGGCGGCCGGCAGCCGGTCCCTGGTGGCGGGGCCGAGTAAGGCGGCCCTGCCGAGTCTGCGGAGGTCGATCCGGGGAAGACCGCGTCTGCGGCTGTGGGCACCAGGGCTGGTTGCCTCTGCGCTCATGGGGCACCTCCGGGCAGCTTCGACCGGCGGGGAGAGGGCGGGGACGCCCTCCGGGCCGGTGCTTGATGCTACCGACCCGGCCGCGTCGGGCAGTCCCGGTCCCGCCCGACGTGAAACGGATCACCCATCCGAGCGAAGATTTAACCGAAGGCGGATTCGAGCCAGACCGCGTCGAAGTGACCCTCCGCGACAATGACGGCGGGCCCCGTCATCTCGACCCCGCCGTCCGGGCGCTCCGTGATGAGGAGCCGTCCGCCGGGGAGATCCACGGTGTACGTGACCGGCTCGCCCGTCACCGCAGGGTCCACGCCGTCCCTGCGGGCCGCGGCGACGGCCACGGCGCAGGCGCCCGTGCCGCAGGAGCGGGTCTCGCCGGAGCCGCGCTCATGGACACGGAACGCGACATGGCGCGGGCCGCGGTCGACGACGAATTCGACGTTCACCCCGTCCGGGTAGACGGACGCGGGGCTGACGGGCGGCTCGGTGCGCAGCTCCCCCGCGTGCGCCAGGTCCTCGACGAACGCGACCGCGTGGGGGTTGCCCATGTTGACGTTACGGGCGGGCCATTCCCGGTCGCCGACCGTGACCGCCACCTGATCGTCGGGGAGCACGGCGCGTCCCATGTGGACAGTGATGTCACCGGCCCCGCCCTCCGCGCCGCCCTTGGCGAGGTGCACCTTCTTGACGCCGCCGCGGGTGGCGACGGCCAGATCGCCCGCCTCCGCGTGTCCGGCGCGCTGGAGGTAGCGGGCGAAGACCCGCACACCGTTGCCGCACATCTCGGCGATCGATCCGTCGGCGTTGCGGTAGTCCATGAACCACTCGGCCTCACCGGCCATGGAGCGCGCCTCGGGGTGCGCGGCGGACCGCACGACGTGGAGCAGCCCGTCGCCGCCGAGGCCGGCCCGGCGGTCGCAGAGGGCGGCCACGGCGCGGGGCGGCAGCTCCAGGGCGTTCTCCGGGTCGGGAACGATCACGAAGTCGTTCTCCGTCCCGTGTCCCTTGAGGAAGGCGATGGGGGCGGCCTGCGAGGGGGCGGTCTGCGAAGTACTCACGGAAACCATCGTACGAGCAGGGTCGGACATCGCCGTGCGGGACGGCCGGGAAGAGGCCCGCACGGGCCCTGCCGCGCGCCGGGGCCCGGTCAGCGCAGCCGGGCGACCCGCCAGACGGCGAGGGCGACCAGGACGGCGCCCACTGCCACGTACAGGGCGAGGACGCGCCAGTCGGGGCGCTCGCCCGACGACCGGCTCGGCAGCCCTGGCCAGGTGTGGCCGACACGGCGCGCGGTCATCATGCCCGCGCCGGCGGCGCAGCAACTGATCAGCAGTCCGAGCATGGCGACGACCGCCCCGCCGTCCCCGGTGCCGAAGGCGAGGGGGAAGGCGAACATGAGCGATCCGACGGCGGCGAGCGTCACGATGGGGGCGAGCTGCCAGATCCGCAGCCTGCGCTGGGGCCGGAGTTCGACCTGGACCTCGTCGGTGACGGTCTCGTCCTCCGGACCGTCAGGACTCAGCCTCGGGCCGTCCTCCGACGTCTCCGAGGACGTGGGTTCTCTGTCGCGAGGGCCGGCCTCCATCGCCACGCGCCCTCCCAAGTCGGACTCCACTGGTCGATCGATGCCCGATGGTCGACCGTTGCTCGATGATGGCACGCCCGGAAGGACCGCACGGACGCGCGGAGCGTCCCGATGCCATCACGTGATCAGGCTGTGACCGCCCGTTCGACCAACGCGAGCGCCCGGTGCGGGAGTTCTTCCCGGTGCTCCGTTCCGCCGCCCAGCCAGTGCACCCGGGAGTCACGGCGGAACCACGAGTCCTGGCGGCGCGCGAAGCGTTTGGTGGCGCGTACGGTCTCCGCGCGCGCCTCCTCCTCGGTGCACTCACCGGCGAGTGCGGCGAGCACCTGCTGGTAGCCGAGGGCGCGGGAGGCCGTACGCCCCTCGCGCAGCCCGCGCGCCTCCAGTCCGCGCACCTCGGCCACGAGGCCCTCGTCCCACATGCGGTCGACCCGGCGCGCGATCCGGGCGTCCAGCTCGGGGCGGGCGACGTCGACGCCGATCTGGAGGGTGTCGTACACCGAGTCATGGCCCGGCAGATTGGCCGTGAAGGGCTTGCCGGTGATCTCGATCACTTCCAGCGCGCGGACGATACGGCGGCCGTTGCTGGGCAGGATCGCGCGGCCCGCCGGGGGGTCGGCCGCGGAGAGCCTGGCGTGCAGCGCGCCGGAGCCGCGGAGCATCAGCTCGGCCTCCAGCCGGGCGCGTACCTCGGGGTCGGTGCCGGGGAAGTCGAGGGCGTCGATGGCCCCGCGTACGTACAGCCCGGAGCCGCCCACCAGGACGGGCGTACGGCCCTGGGCGAGCAGCCGGTCGATCGCCGCTCTGGCGAACCGCTGGTACTCGGCGACGCTCGCCGCCTGCGTGACCTCCCAGATGTCCAGGAGGTGGTGCGCCACTCCGGCGCGCTCCTCGGTCGTCAGCTTGGCGGTGCCGATGTCCATCCCCCGGTAGAGCTGCATGGAGTCGGCGTTGACGACCTCACCGCCGAGTTGCCGGGCGAGGTGGACGCCCAGATCGGACTTGCCGGCCGCGGTGGGACCGACGACGGCGATGACCCGCGGTGCGGTAGGTGCGCTTCTCACCGCCCCAGTCTCGCAAACTTAGGGGGCCCTGCCCGAACGAGTTACGTGACGGAGTACCGCCGGGGCCGTCGCCTGTTGCGGGGTTCCGGCCGCGGTGTTCCGGGACCGGCGCCCCTGAGCGGTGCGACGGACGGCCCAGGACGGCGCGGATCTCCACTCCCACGCGTACGATACGGAGAAGATATGGGCGTTTTTTCCTGGTTCAACAGGAGGTCCGGGCCTCGTCCGAGGCTCCGTCCGAGGCGAAGGAGACCGCGCGACCGAGGCCGGGCCGGCTGAAACCGACCGGTCGGAAGCCGTCGCCGCCGAGGGAGTCGAGATCCCGAAGCAGCGGTCGGCGGAGGCAGCGGCGGACAACAAGGCCGGAAAGAGCGCCCGCCAGTAGGCTGTTGTTTCCTCCGAGGGAAGGTGGCCCATGGGCTTCCTGGATTCATTGAAGGCCAAGATCGGTCCGGCCAAGGAAAAGGTCGCCGACCTCGCGCAGCAGCACGGGGACAAGATCGAACAGGGGCTGGACAAGGCTGCCCGCACGGTCGACGAGAAGACCAAGGGCAAGTACAGCGACAAGATCGACACGGGTACGGGCAAGGCCAAGGACGCCCTTGGCAAGCTCTCCCACAAGGACGACGGCACTCCTCCCCCGCCGCCGCCCGCTTCCTGATTCTCCGGACGCACGAGTACGGGGGCGGTACGGGGCTCCGGCGCCCCGTACCGCCCCGTACTCGTCTCTCCCGGGCGCTCACGCGCTTTACACGCGCCGTTACGACCAGGCGGCCACGAAATAGCCGACGCCGTACGGCGCGTCCTCGTACAGCAGGGCGCTCTCCAGGCCCGCACCCTCGGCCGCGCCCGCGAGTACCTGCCAGGGCGCCCGACCGGCCGCCTTCAGCTCGGACGCCGCCGCCACGTCGAGCGCCGTCAGCGCCGCCACGTCCGCCGCGGCCAACGCGGCGGCCACCGAGGCGTCGAAACCGGCCGCCCGGTCGTCCAAATAGCCGGGCGCCTTGAGCGTGCGGCACGCGCTGGCGTCGCCCATCACCAGGAGCGCCACCCGATCGGCCCCCGCCGCGATCTCCCGTCCGGCCAGGACACACCGGTCGGTGGCGAGCGTTGGGTCCACCGCCAGCCCCGACACGGGGGCCGCGGACCAGCGCACATGCCCCAGCAGCCACGCCGCGACGGCGAGGGAGGAGGGCAGCGCGCGCCCGGGGCTCCGGTCACCTCTCTCGGACCCGGGGCGCCGGTCGGCGCCTTCCGTCCCCCCGTCGCCCGTCCCCCCGTCGCCCCCCGGTCCGGCTGTGCCCGGTCCGACTGCGCCGAGGACGACGTCCACCGCCACGCCGAAGCCTCGGAACGACCCCACGGCGCCCCGCGCATGGGCTTCCACTCCCCCGGCCCCCCGCTCCGCGGGACCGACGACGACCAGCCGGTCGGGCCGGGCGGCGGCGAGCACACCCAGCGCGTCGGCGCACGCGGCGCGCGCGCCGTCCAGCTCGGGCGCGGCACCGGCCGCCACAGCGGGCACCAACAGCGGCGGACTCGGACATACGGCAGCGGAAACGAGCATGATCAGAAGCCTAGTGCCGCGCTCAGAGGGCGGCGCAGCCGCCGGTGGCGACCGGGAGCGGGGCCGGGACACCGACCGTGGGAAGACCCAGCAGGACCCCGGCGGACTTCGCCGCCTCGTCGGTGTTCCGCTTCTCCCAGGCGTCGCCCGCGCGGGTGCGCCGTACCCGCGTCGTCGGTCCTTCGGCGAGCAGGTGGTGCGGGGCGGCGTAGGTGATCTCGACGGTCACCACGTCGCCCGGGCGCACCTCTTCGTCCGGCTTGGTGAAGTGGACGAGCCGGTTGTCGGGCGCGCGCCCCGAAAGCCGGTGCGTGGCGCCGTCCTTGCGCCCTTCCCCCTCCGCGACCATGATCTCCAGCGTCCGGCCGACCTGCTTCTTGTTCTCCTCCCAGGAGATCTCCTCCTGGAGGGCGGACAGCCGCATGTAGCGCTCCTGGACGACCTTCTTGGGGATCTGGCCGTCCATCTCGGCGGCCGGGGTGCCGGGGCGCTTGGAGTACTGGAAGGTGAACGCCTGCGCGAAGCGCGCCTCGCGCACGACGCGCATGGTCTGCTCGAAGTCCTCCTCGGTCTCGCCGGGGAAGCCCACGATGATGTCGGTGGAGATGGCGGCGTGCGGGATGGCGGCGCGCACCTTGTCGATGATGCCGAGGTAGCGGTCCTGCCGGTACGAGCGGCGCATCGCCTTCAGGATCGTGTCCGAGCCGGACTGGAGCGGCATGTGGAGCTGTGGCATCACGTTCGGCGTCTCGGCCATCGCCGCGATCACGTCGTCCGTGAAGTCGCGCGGGTGGGGCGAGGTGAAGCGGACGCGCTCCAGGCCCTCGATCGCGCCGCAGGCGCGGAGCAGCTTGGAGAACGCCTCACGGTCATCCATGTCGGAACCGTACGCGTTGACGTTCTGGCCCAGCAGCGTGATCTCGGAGACGCCCTCGTCGACCAGCGCCTCGATCTCGGCCAGGATGTCACCGGGGCGGCGGTCCTTCTCCTTGCCGCGCAGCGCGGGGACGATGCAGAAGGTGCACGTGTTGTTGCAGCCGACCGAGATGGAGACCCACGCGGCGTACGCGGACTCGCGCCGGGTCGGCAGCGTGGAGGGGAACGCCTCCAGCGACTCGGCGATCTCGACCTGCGCCTCCTCCTGGACACGGGCGCGCTCCAGGAGGACCGGCAGCTTGCCGATGTTGTGCGTGCCGAAGACCACGTCGACCCAGGGGGCCCGCCGCACGATGGTGTCGCGGTCCTTCTGTGCCAGACAGCCACCGACGGCGATCTGCATGCCCGGCCGCCTGGTCTTCATCGGCGCGAGCCGGCCGAGGTTGCCGTACAGCTTGTTGTCGGCGTTCTCGCGGACGGCGCAGGTGTTGAAGACGACGACGTCCGCGTCGCCGTCCGAGCCCTCGGGCGCCCGGACGTACCCCGCGCCCTCCAGGAGGCCGGACAGCCGTTCGGAGTCGTGGACATTCATCTGGCACCCGTAGGTGCGTACCTCGTAACTTCTCGTACCGCCCACTGCCTGACTCCGGTCGCCGCTGCTGGTCATCCCTCAAGGGTAGGTGCTCCCGTGTGGCCCCCCGCCGCCGTGCTCGCGGCGCCCGGCCGGGTGGAGGGCGGAGGTGGGTGGCGAGTCCTGGACAAGGCCTGGCCATCACGGGGAGTGAGCTGACAGGATCGGCGCATGCTCGCCCTCCCGTCCCGCCTCAGCCGTGGCCGTGCCCTGCAGGGCACGGCCGTCGGGCTGGTGGTGCTCGGGCTGCTCGTGTGGTGGCTGGCGCCGATCGGCACGGCCTCGCCGAGCGGTTCGGTCACCTTCAGTACGGGGGTGACCACCGGCGTGTATCAGCGGTACGGGACGCTGCTCAAGGAGGATCTGGCGCGCGACCTGCCCCGGGTGTCGGTCGATCTGCGGGACAGCGAGGGCTCCCAGCAGAACCTGGCACGGGTGGCGACGGGCGAGGCCGACTTCACGATCGCCACCGCCGACGCCGTCGCCAAGTACCGGAAGGACGGCAGCCCCGGCGCGGCCGGACTGCGCGGCTGCGCGCGGCTCTACGACGACTACGTGCAGCTCATCGCCGCCAGGAGCACCGGCATCAGCTCAGTCGCCGGACTGCGGGGGAAGAAGGTGGGCGTGGGCCAGGAGGGGTCGGGGGTCCGGCTGCTCGCGGAGCGGATCCTGACGGCCGCCGGGCTCGATCCCGAGAAGGACGTCAGCCCGGTCCTGGCCGGGATAGACACCATGCCGGGCCTGCTCGAAAAGGGGAAGCTGGACGCCTTCTTCTGGTCGGGCGGGCTGCCCACCACCGCCGTGCAGGAGTTGTCCGCGCGCTACGACATACGGCTGGTCCCGCTGGACGCCGCGCTGGTCGAGAAGTTGCACACCTCGGGCGGGGCCGCCTCGCGCTATTACCGCTCGGCAGAGATACCCGCCGACGCGTACGACGGGATACGGAGCACGGCCGCCGTCCCCACGGTCGCGGTGGCGAATCTGCTCGTGACCAACGACGGGATCGACCCGGATCTGGTGGAGGGCTTCACCCGCACGGTGATCAAGAGCCGGGACCGCATCGGCCACAAGGTGCACCCCGCCCAGCTGGTGGATCTGCGGACCGCCATCTACACGGACCCGCTCAAGCTGCACGAGGGCGCGAAACGCTACTACCGGTCGGTCAAGCCGTAGCCCCGGAGCAGCCCTGCATGAAGCCGCCGAGGGCCGACGTGACTCAGGTCAGGGCGCCGTCCTCGGGACGCTGACGGTGACCCGCAGACCGTGCGGCTCGCCGTGCGCGTACGTGATGGTGCCGTCGCCCGCAGCGAGCAGCGCGCGCGTGATGGAGAGGCCGAGCCCCGATCCCTTGACGTTCTGGTGACGGTTGCTGCGCCAGAAGCGGTCACCGATCCGGACCAGTTCCTCGTCGGTGAGCCCGGGGCCGCCGTCGTTGACGACGACGGTGGAGGTCGTGCCGTTACGGGCGACCGTGACCGTGACCTCCTCGCCGGCGGGGGTGAACTTGAGGGCGTTGTCGATCACGGCGTCCAGGGCGCTGGAGAGCGCGATGGGGTCGGCCCAGCCGGTCACCGCGGCGCGGTGCTCGGTCAGCCGTACGCCCTTCTCCTCGGCGAGCGCCCGCCAGGCCGCGACGCGCTCCGCGGCCACCTCCCCGATGTCGGTGACCCGCAGATCGGCGGCGGTGTGCTCGGCCAGCGCCAGGTCCAGCAGGTCGTCGAGCACCTGGGCCAGCCGCTTGCCCTCGGTGCGTACGGAGGCGATCTCCTCGTTCCCCTCGGGCAGTTCGAGGCCGAGCAGTTCGATCCGCAGCAGCAGCGCGGAGAGCGGGTTGCGCAACTGGTGGGAGGCGTCTGCGACGAAGGCGCGCTGCTGCTCCAGTACGTCCTCGACATTGTCGGCCATCTCGTTGAACGAGCCGGCCAGCCGCCGCAGTTCCGGCGGCCCGCCCGCCGCGGCGACGCGCGACTTCATCCGGCCGGTGGCGATGTCGTGGGTGACGGCGTCCAGGACCCGTACGGGCCGGAGCACCCACCCGGTCAGCCGGATGGCGGCCCCGACGGCGACGAGCATGGCCACCGCCTCGCCCACCCCGATGACCAGCCAGTTCCGCAGGGTGCGCGAACGCATCTGGCCGGTCGGCGAGTCGGTCACCACGACGGCGACGACGTCCCCGTCCCGTACGACCGGGGAGTCCACGATGAGCCGGCCGTTCTGCCAGGGCCACACCTGCTCGGGGTCGTCGCTGCGGCGCCCCAGCAGGGCCTCCTGGAAGGACTGGCGTCCCGTGCCCGCCGCGGGCACCCGCCAGCCCTTCGGGGCGCTGGCCATGGCCTCGCCGTCACGGTAGAAGACGCCGACCCTGATCCCGTACACCTCGTGGTAGCGGGTCAGTTCCTCCTCCAGCAGGTCGCGCCGCTCCTGGCTGCCCGTGCGTCCCTCCGCGGCGGTGCGGCCCTCGGAGACGAACTGCGCGAGGGCCGCGACCCGTGCCGTGTCATCGATCCGGTCGATGACGACGCCCTGCTGCTCGGCGGCGGCGCGGCTGACGGCGAGCGGGAACCCCAGGGCGAGGAGCACGGCCGCCATGAGGATGATCAGCAGCGGCAGAAGTCGGGTACTCACCGGGCCGCTACGACCCCGGGTGCGGGGCCGGAACGACCAGCCGGTAGCCGACCCCTCGTACGGTCTCGATGAGCGCGGGCATGCCGAGTTTGGAGCGCAGCGACGCCACATGGACCTCCAGCGTGCGCCCCGTCCCCTCCCAACTCGTCCGCCACACCTCGCTGATGATCTGTTCCCGGCCGAAGACGACTCCGGGGCGCTGCGCGAGGAGGGCCAGCAGGTCGAACTCCTTGCGGGTGAGCTGTACGGGCACACCGTCGACGGTGACGCGGCGGGTGGGCAGTTCGAGGGTGAGGCGCCCGAGCCGCTGGGCCGCCTCGTCCGGGTGCCCGGGCTCGTCGCCGCCGACGGCACGCCGGCTGACGGCGTGGATACGCGCGAGGAGTTCGCCGGTGTCGTACGGCTTGACCACGTAGTCGTCGGCCCCGAGGTTGAGGCCGTGGATCCGGGAGCGTACGTCGGCCCGCGCCGTCACCATGATCACCGGGGTCGAGGTGATCTTCCGGATCTTTCCGCAGACCTGGTAGCCGTCCTGGTCGGGCAGTCCGAGGTCGAGCAGCACCACGGCGAACGGCGGTCTGCCGCCGGTGGGCAGTACGGCCTGCAGCGCCTCCTCGCCGCTGCGGGCATGGACGACCTGGAATCCGTGCTTGGCGAGCACGGCGGACAGGGCGGCGGCGACATGGTCGTCGTCCTCCACGAGCAGCAGCCTCACGGGCCCCCTTTTCTGTCGCGATCCCGAATGTCGGGATCTTGAGTCATGTCCGATGTAGGTGTCTACGTATCTGGCATCCACGCCGATGGCGCCGCGACAGTCAAGAGCCTTCCCGTTACACCGAGGTTTCCGTTACCCACCCGGTACTCCCCGCACTGCCCCCTTGACACGGAGTGTCCGGTTGCGGCCGGATCGTTATGCTCAATTTCAGCTCAGATGTAATGACGCTGATCGCAGTGCGTGACTAAGGTCCTCCCCAACCGAGTGAGGACGGAGCAAAAAGCCGATGAGCGGAGTGTCAGCGACCAAGGACACCGGGGACGCCGGGCCGGCAACGGGCGACCTGGTCGTACTGAGCAACGTGAACAAGCACTTCGGCGCGCTGCATGTGCTCCAGGACATCGACCTGACCATCGCCCGTGGCGAGGTCGTGGTCGTCATCGGACCCTCCGGGTCCGGCAAGTCCACACTGTGTCGCACCATCAACCGCCTGGAAACGATCGATTCGGGTTCGATCTCGATCGACGCCAAGCCCCTGCCCGACGAGGGCAAGGAACTGGCGAAGCTCCGTGCCGATGTCGGCATGGTCTTCCAGTCGTTCAACCTCTTCGCACA
This sequence comes from Streptomyces sp. NPDC059092, assembly GCF_042756365.1. Taxonomy (NCBI): domain Bacteria; kingdom Bacillati; phylum Actinomycetota; class Actinomycetes; order Kitasatosporales; family Streptomycetaceae; genus Streptomyces; species Streptomyces sp. NPDC059092. The sequence goes on along the minus strand of NZ_JBHZEJ010000065.1, from coordinate 38,690 downwards.
CAAGACGGTGCTGGAGAACGTCACGCTGGGCCAGATCAAGGTCCGCAAGACGGACAAGAAGGAGGCCGAGGCGACCGCGCGCACGCTGCTCGACCGCGTGGGTGTCGGCTCGCAGGCCGACAAGTACCCCGCCCAGCTCTCGGGCGGACAGCAGCAGCGCGTCGCGATCGCACGGGCTCTGGCGATGAACCCGAAGGTCATGCTCTTCGACGAGCCGACCTCGGCGCTCGACCCCGAGATGATCAATGAAGTGCTCGAAGTCATGCAGCAACTGGCCCGCGACGGCATGACGATGGTCGTCGTCACGCACGAGATGGGCTTCGCCCGCTCCGCCGCGAACCGGGTCGTCTTCATGGCCGACGGCCGGATCGTCGAACAGGCCACGCCCGACGAGTTCTTCAGCAATCCGCGCAGCGACCGTGCCAAGGACTTCCTCTCGAAGATCCTGCACCACTGATCATCAGTTCACGGCTCTTCTCAGCGTCTTACGGCTCTTCCACGGCTCTACCGAGTTCGGCAGAACCTGATTCGTTCACGTCTCACTTGAGGGAAGTTCACGCATGAAGCTCCACAAGGCAAGCGCGGCCGCGGCCACCGCCCTGATCCTCTCGCTCACCGCCACCGCCTGCGGCGGCAAGAGCGAGGAGAACGGCGCGGGAGGTTCCGGTGGCGACAAGATCACCATCGGTATCAAGTTCGACCAGCCCGGCCTCGGCCTGAAGAAGCCGGACGGCACGTACGCGGGCTTCGACGTCGATGTCGCCACGTATGTGGCCAAGGAACTCGGCTACGACGCCAAGAACATCATCTGGAAAGAGTCGCCCAGCGCCGAGCGCGAGAACCTGATCTCCAACGGTGACGTGAAGTTCGTCGCCGCCAGCTACACGATCAACGACGAGCGCAAGAAGAAGGTCGACTTCGCGGGTCCCTACTTCCTGGCCCACCAGGACCTGCTGGTTCGCGCGGACGACAGTTCCATCACCAAGGCCGAGGACCTGAACTCCAAGAAGCTCTGTTCCGTCACCGGCTCCACCTCTGCGCAGAACGTCAAGGACAAGCTCGCCCCCAAGGCGGACCTCCAGTCCAGTGGCGGCTACTCCGAGTGCCTGACCGGTCTGGAGAACAAGGCCTTTGACGCCCTGACCACGGACGACTCCATTCTCGCGGGGTACGCCTCGCAGCAGGAGCACCAGGGCAAGTTCAAGCTCGTGGGCCTCAAGCTCAGCGACGAGCCCTACGGCATCGGCCTCAAGAAGGGCGACACCGAGCTCCAGAAGAAGATCAACGCCGCGCTCACCAAGATGGAGTCGGACGGTTCCTGGGAGAAGGCCGTGACCGCCAACTTCGGTCCGGCCAACTACAAGAACGAGCCCGCCCCGAAGATCGACGCCGCGAGCTGAGAGAAGCAGTGACGCGCCGCCGGCCGGGCCGGCGGCGCGTACCGACCAGCAAACCAGGGGAGAGCGCGGGGCATCGTGTTCGACTTTCTTGATTCCGGGCAGTACGACCTGCTCGGCGCCTTCTGGGTGACGGTGCAGCTCACCCTCTATTCCGCAGCGGGTTCCCTCATATGGGGAACGCTGCTGGCCGGGATGCGTGTCAGTCCCGTACCAGTCATGCGTACCTTCGGCACCGCGTACGTCAACATCGTCCGTAACACCCCACTGACCGTGGTGCTCGTCGGCTGTTCGCTGGGGCTCGGTCAGACCCTCCAGATCAAGTTCGGCGGCGAGAACTTCGAGTCCATCGGCTTCCGGCTCGCCGTGCTGGGTCTGGTCGCCTACACCGGCACCTTCGTCTGCGAGTCGCTGCGCTCCGGCATCAACACCGTGCCCGTCGGGCAGGCCGAGGCCGCCCGCGCGCTGGGGCTGAACTTCTTCCAGGTACTGACCCTGATCGTGCTGCCCCAGGCCTTCCGCTCCGTGGTGGCGCCACTGGCCAACGTGCTGATCGCACTGACGAAGAACACGACGATCGCCGCGGCCATCGGGGTCGCGGAAGCCTCGGCACTGATGAAGACCATGATCGAGAACGAGAGCAGCGCGCTCTTCGCCGTCTTCGCGGTGATCGCCTTCGGCTTCGTCGTTCTCACTCTCCCGACCGGCCTGCTCCTGGGCTGGGTCAGCAAGCGCGTGGCGGTGAAGCGATGAGTGGCACGTCCGTTCTGTACGACGCCCCCGGCGCCCGCGCCAAGCGGCGCAACATCCTCTACACGGTCGTGTTCCTGGTGCTCTTCGCGCTCGCCGCGTGGTGGGTACTGGCCACGATGGCCGAGAAGGAGCAGCTCGCCTCCGAGAAGTGGAGCCCGTTCGTCACGGACTCCGCGGTCTGGACGACGTATCTGCTGCCCGGACTCGGTGAGACCCTGAAGGCCGCGGCCCTCTCCATCGTGATCGCCCTGCCGTTCGGGGCGCTGCTCGGCATCGGCCGGCTCTCCGACCACGCGTGGGTCCGGATCCCGGTCGGGGTGGTCGTGGAGTTCTTCCGCTCCCTGCCGGTCCTGATCATGATGGTGTTCGGCGCCGCGCTGTACGTGCAGTTCAGCGACGTCTCCTCGGACCTGAGGCCGCTGTACGCCGTCGTGACGGGCCTGGTGCTCTACAACGCCTCGGTCATCGCCGAGATCGTCCGGGCCGGCATCCTCACACTGCCGAACGGCCAGACCGACGCCGCCAAGGCGATCGGGATGCGCAAGGGCCAGACCATGTCGTACGTCCTGCTGCCGCAGGCCGTGACCGCGATGCTGCCGGCCCTGGTCAGCCAGCTCGTGGTGATCGTCAAGGACACGGCGATCGGCGGCGCGATCCTCGGCTTCTCCGAACTGCTCTCGCAGAACCGTACGATCACCGCGAACTACGGCGCGAACACCATCGCCACGCTCGTCGTCATCGCCCTGATCTACATCGCCCTGAACTTCGCACTCACCAGCTTCGCCGGGTGGCTGGAGCAGCGGCTGCGGCGCGGCAAGAAGAGCACCGGAGCGGTCCTCGGAGCCGGAGAGCCCCACCTGGCCTACGGTCCTGGGCAGACCATGGACGGCGGCAACGCCTCTGGCCAGTGAGTCGGGCGGGACAGGGGGTGTACGCGTCACTCAGCCCGTCGCTTGACGCGGGCACCCCCAGTAGGTTGCATACGTTCTGTGATCACACACCGGGCTCCTACCGCCGCCCTTGACCGTATGACCGCACGGGCCCGAAGGGTCGCGCCGTGGACCCGGTGATCGTCGTCGGCGCGGGCCCGGTCGGGCTCGCGCTCTCGCTGGCCCTCGCCGCGCAGGGTGTCCCCTCCGTCGTGTTCGACGAGTCCACCGGCGTGGAGGACCCGCGCCCAGCGCGGACCGCCGTACTGCGGCCGGACACCGCCGCGCTGCTGGCCCGGCTCGGCTGCACCACCCTCGGTGACGAGGGCACCCACTGGGTCGGCTGGCGTCTGATGCGGCGCAAGCAGCTCATGCGGGAGCTGCCGCTCGGCAGGGCCGACGACGGCGCACCGCCCCCTCTGCACATCGCGCAGCACGCCCTGACGCGCGGGCTGCGCGCCGCCATCGCCGAGGAGGGCCTGATCCGGCTGGTCCCCGGCAGCCGGCTCGACGCCCTGGAGCAGGACGGCCACGGGATCACCGCGCACACCCGCGGCCCCGGGGCGACCTGGTGGCGCGGCAGCCATCTCGTGGGGTGCGACGGCGCCCGCTCCACGGTCCGCAAGCTGCTCAGCATCCGCTTCCCCGGGCGTACGGCGGTGGAACGGCACGCGGTCGCCGCGCTCCGCGTGGAGCTGCCGTGGCCGGACGAGGCGCTGCTGCACCGCCGGCCGCCGTGGCCGGGCGGCGGCGAGGAGGTGTCCGCCAGGCCGCTCGCGGACGGCGTGTGGCGGCTCGACTGGCTGCTGCCCGCACGCGGCGACTTGGTGACGCCCGAGGCTCTGGTGGCGCGTTTACGGGACACCCTGGCCGGCTGGTGCGGCGAGACACCGCCGTACGACCTGCTCGACACGGGCGTCTACACGCTGCACCACCGGCTCGCCCGGCGCTGGCGCGCGGGCCGCGCCTTTCTCGCGGGGGACGCCGCGCATCTGCTGGGCGCCGTCGGCACCCAGGGGCTCGACGAGGGGCTGCGCGACATCGGCAACCTTGCCTGGAAGCTCGCCGAGGACTGGCACCACGGGGCCTCGGAGACCCTCCTGGACAGCTACCAGGCCGAGCGGCGCACCGCCGTGGCCGCCCGGCTGCGCGCGGCCGACCAGTCGCTGCCGATACTGCGGGGCGGCGGTGGACTGCGTACGTACATGCCGGGCGCGACCCGGGGGCACGACACCCTGCTCGCCGACGGGCATCTCGGGAACGGTCCGCTGGGCGCACCGCCCTCCTACCCGCACTCCCCCCTCGCGCCTCCGTACGCCGAGGCGCAGACGGCGGTGGGCACGCCCCCCGGCGGGCAGGTGGACGACGTACGGGTGACGGCGCCGGACGGCACGACCACGCGCCTCGGCGACCGGCTGGACCGGGGGCGGCTGCTGGTGGTGCTGGTCGCGCCGGGCACCGGGGTCTGGGACCGGCGGCACTGGATGACGGCGGGGGTGATGCCGCGGCTGGCCGACGCGGTGGCCGCCCTGCCCGCACGGGCGGAGCTGCTGGTCACGGAGGCGTATCCGGGGGCCTCCGCGCACAGTGTGCTGCTGGTGCGGCCGGACGGGCACCTCGTGGCGGCCTTCGGCGGGGTACGGCCCGGAGACCTCTACACGGCGGCGGACGCGGCGCGCGGCGGCGCACCGCACGCGCCCTCGGGCGCCGCAGGAGCCCTCGGCGGCGCCAAGGCTCCGCGCGCCGCCGATCCGCCGACGGCGCACACCGTCCCGAAGCCGAACGCGCCGGTAACCCCTGACCACACCGCGAACATCAATTGACCGCCACGGGCTCACATGGTGTACTCCGAATCGTGACTGACACCGATGTGCGCCTGTGGCGGAGGGTCCATATGGACCTGGTCCGCTATGCGGGCTGCGTGTGTCGCCCGTCCTGTTGATTCGCCGCTTCTCCGCCCGCGCCCGCCGCTCCGCGCCGCGGCAGGGCACCCTCGCGAACCTCTCAGGACGGTCACCATGTCTCTTCTTCCCGTAGGCACCTCTCTTCCCGTAGGCACCTCCGCGCCCGTACCCGACGGCGGGTCCGTGCCGGCGGCCCCAGCCGCCCCGGTCGGCGGTCCCACCCCCGCCGAGCTGCTGGACTTCGTCCGCGGCACCGCCGCCGACAGCGCACTGATCGCCTCCCTCCCGCTCGACCCCGAGGGCCGTACCTGGGTCCGGCTGGCCGGACCGGGGGGCAGCGAGGCGTGGCTGATCGGCTGGCCGCCCGGCACGGGCACCGGCTGGCACGACCACGGCGGCTCGCACGGCGCGTTCGCCACGGCTTCCGGCGCCCTCAAGGAGGACTCGCTGGCGGCGCGGCTGCCCACCGAGGGATGGAAGACCCTGGAGCTGACCGAGGGCGTCGACCGCGAACGGCAGTTGACGGCGGGCGAGGGGCGGGCGTTCGGCAGGCACCATGTGCACGAGGTGCGCAACGAGTCCGGTGCCGCCCACGCCGTGTCCGTCCACGCGTACTATCCGCCGCTGCCGCTGATGCGGCGCTACAGCCGCACGGGCCAGGTGCTCCGTCTTGAGCAGGTCGAACGTCCCGAGGAGTGGCAGTGAGGGAGCGGGTGGGCATAGACGAGCTGCTGGAGCGGGTCCGTGCGGACCTGGACCGGCTGGAGCCCCGGGAGGCCTTCGAGGCCGCGGCGGACGGCGCGCTGCTGGTGGACATCCGGTACGCGGCGCTGCGCGAGCGCGACGGCCTGATCCCGGGGGCGCTGGTCGTGGAGCGCAACGAGTTGGAGTGGCGGCTCGACCCGCAGGGCAGCCACCGCGCCCCGGAGGCTACGAGCCATGAGCTGCGGGTCGTGGTCGTCTGCAACGAGGGGTACGCGTCCAGCCTCGCGGCGGCCTCCCTGCGGCAGTTGGGAGTGCACCGCGCGACCGACCTCGTCGGAGGGTTCCAGGCGTGGAAGGCCGAGGGACTGCCTGTCACACGGTGAGGGCGCAAGCGCCGCACCCGCACCCGTACGTGGGTGTACCGGTCCACCGGGCTGAAGCCCGGTCCAGGCCCGGGAGGGACCGGCGCCCTGGGCGGAGGCCGGGTGAGAGCCCGCTCGGCGAGGGCCCGTTCCAGTTCGCGCTCTAGTACGCGCCCTCGTCCAGCCCCTCGGTGTCCTCGCCCTCCTCCTCCAGCGCCCGCTTGACCACCCGGAGCGCCATGCCCTCCGGATACCCCTTGCGCGCCAGCATCCCCGCGAGCCGGCGCACACGTCTGTCCCGCTCCAGGCCTCGGGTGGCACGGAGTTTGCGGGCGACCAGCTCGCGGGCGGTCTCCTCCTCCCGCTCGGAGTCGAGCTGCCCGACCGCCTCGTCGATCAGGGCGGACTCCACGCCCTTCGTGCGCAGCTCCCGCGCGAGCGCGCGCCGGGCCAGGCCGCGGCCGTGGTGCCGCGACTCCACCCAGGCGTCGGCGAACGCCGCGTCGTTGATCAGCCCCACGTCCTCGAAGCGGGAGAGCACCTCCTCCGCGATGTCCTGCGGGATCTCCCGCTTCTCCAGTGCGTCCGCGAGCTGCTTGCGGGTGCGCGGCGTACCGGTGAGCAGGCGCAGACAGATCGCCCGCGCCCGCTCGGCCGGGTCCTGGGGCGGCAGCTCCTGCTCGGCCCTCGACGAGTCGGAGCTGCCGCCCGGTTTTTCGGTCCGTCGCCTCTTCGCATAAGGCACGGTGACGAACTAACTCTTGGCCGCTGCCGACTTGGCCGACCTGGCCTTGGAGACGGCGGCCGCGGGCTTCACCGGCTCGTCCCCGGAGGCAGGGGCGGGGGCGCCCGCGGCGTCCGCGCCCGGCTCGGCCGTCGGTGCCTGCGGCTGGACCCCGACCCCCAGCTTCTCCAGGATCTTCTTCTCGATCTCATTGGCGAGATCGGGATTGTCCTTGAGGAAGTTGCGGGAGTTCTCCTTGCCCTGGCCGAGCTGGTCGCCCTCGTACGTGTACCAGGCGCCTGCCTTTCGGACGAAGCCGTGCTCCACGCCCATGTCGATCAGACCGCCCTCGCGGCTGATGCCCTGGCCGTAGAGGATGTCGAACTCGGCCTGCTTGAAGGGCGGCGCCACCTTGTTCTTGACGACCTTGACCCGGGTCCGGTTGCCGACGGCCTCGGTGCCGTCCTTCAGCGTCTCGATGCGGCGGATGTCGAGCCGGACCGACGCGTAGAACTTGAGCGCCCGGCCACCGGTCGTGGTCTCCGGCGAGCCGAACATCACGCCGATCTTCTCGCGGAGCTGGTTGATGAAGATCGCGGTGGTCTTGGACTGGTTGAGCGCGCTGGTGATCTTCCGGAGTGCCTGGCTCATCAGCCGCGCCTGGAGACCGACGTGCGAGTCACCCATCTCACCCTCGATCTCCGCACGGGGCACCAGCGCCGCGACGGAGTCGATGACGATGAGGTCGAGCGCGCCGGAGCGGACCAGCATGTCCACGATTTCGAGGGCCTGCTCACCGTTGTCCGGCTGGGAGAGGAGCAGATTGTCGATGTCGACGCCGAGCTTCTTCGCGTACTCGGGGTCGAGGGCGTGCTCGGCGTCCACGAAGGCCACCGCGCCGCCCAGCCGCTGTGCGTTCGCCACGGCGTGCAGCGTCAGCGTCGTCTTACCTGAGGACTCGGGGCCGTACACCTCCACCACACGGCCACGCGGCAGCCCGCCGACGCCGAGCGCGACGTCGAGCGCGGTCGATCCGGTGGGGATGACCTCGATGGGGTCGTTCGGCCTGTCGCCCATGCGCATCACTGCGCCCTTGCCGAATTGCCGTTCAATTTGTGCGAGAGCGGCGTCGAGCGCCTTCTCGCGGTCGGTTCCTGCCATGGGTTCCACCCGATTTGCTTGAGTCGATCGCTTCACGTCAACGACGCTATCTCCTGCCACTGACAACGCGCCCCCGACGCCTCCCCGCCTGTGGACAACTGCGGACGACTCGGCCGGGCCGGTCGCCGGCCGGCGCCCCGCCCGCCACGCCACCACACAACCCCGCCGACGGGCCGGGGAAACACCGGCGACTCCCCCATGAGAATGGATGTTCGATTTTAATGTCAAGCGGCACACGCCGGACCCGCGGACCACCCGCCCACCGCGCCGTCGGCCTTTGATCGACACGGAGGCCGATGGCGTCAGGGGCGCACCGACGGATGATCGTCCGCCGCTGGTCCGAGGCAGGTGCGGCCCGTGGCCGAGGGCGGTCCGCCCCGTACAACTCGGGGACCACCCACGACTGTTGCGTCATCCCCAGGGTGGAGGGGATGTGCAGCCCGGCGAGGGATCCACACCCGTGGCCGGTTCCTGAATGATCTTTCCTGTCCGAACATACGACCGGAAGGATCGATATCGTGCGCAGACGAAGTCTCGCGCCCCTGTTGGCCGTGAGTGTCACGGCAACGCTGGCTCCCCTGCTCGCCACCTCGACCGCGAGCGCCGCCCCGGCCGCCGCTCCGTCGGCCGCCGCCCCGTCGGCCGCCAAGGGCGCGCTGGACCGGTACGTGAAGCAGAAGCCGCAGTGGAAGCGCTGCGATGCCGACTCTCCGGCGGAGTTGGAGTGCGCGACGATCAACGTCCCGCTCGACTATCGGCTTCCCGGAGGCAAGCGGATCGACCTGGCCATATCCCGGATCAAGAGCACCGCGCCCGACAAGCGGCACGGTGTCCTGTTCTCCAACCCCGGCGGCCCGGGAGGGCAGGGGCTCTACATGCCGATGGGAATGCAGGAGAGGCTCCCCGAGTCCGCACAGCAGAAGTACGACCTCATCGGCTTCGACCCGCGCGGTGTGGGAAAGAGCAGCCCGGTCTCCTGCGGCCTGGAGCCGGACGAGGAGGAGTGGCTGCGGCCGTACAAGGAGGAGACGTTCGACAAAGACGTCGCCTGGGCACGCGACGTCGCGAACAAGTGCAAGGAGAAAGCGGGCGACACGCTCTCACACATCACCACGCGCAACACCGCGCGCGACATGGATCTGATCCGGGCGATCCTCGGTGAGAAGAAAATCTCGTACGTGGGTTACTCGTACGGCACCTACCTGGGAGCCGTCTACACCCAGCTCTTCCCTGGCCGGGCCGACCGGTTCGTGCTGGACAGCGCGATCGATCCGGCACGCGCCTGGCGCGGGATGATCCAGTGGTGGGCGGAGGGCGCCGAGCCCGCGTTCGACCGGTGGACCGAGTGGGCCGCCGAGCGTTCGGAGAAGTACGGCCTCGGTGACACCCCGAAGGAGGTCGACCGGACCTTCTGGGACCTGGTCGAGCAGGCCGACGAGAAGCCCATCGAGGTAGAGGGCTGGCCGAACACCGGTGATGACATCCGCAGCGGTATGCGCGGGGCGGTCTTCAGCCCGGAGTACGCCACCGAGGGGATCGTGGAGCTGAAGAAGGCGGCGGCCGGCGAGCCCGCCGCCGCGAAGAAGCTCGCGCCGTTCGCCGGATCCGAGGGGGCCGGGACGGCAGGCGCCGCCGCCGAGACACCGTCCGACAACATGACGGCGAGCTTGCTGGCCGTGGTGTGCGGCGACAACTCGGCCGTGTGGTCCCGCGATCCTGAGAGCTACCGGCAGGACGCCATCGAGGACAAGGGCCGTTACCCGCTCTTCGGTGACTTCGCGTCCAGCATCAAGCCCTGTGCGTTCTGGGACGAGTCCGCGGAACCGGCGACCGAGGTGAACAACAAGGTCGGCTCCCTGGTCGTCCAGAACGAGTGGGACTCGCAGACCCCGCTGCCCAGCGGTCAGGCCCTGCACGCCGCCCTGAAGGGCTCGAAGATGCTGACGGTCCTCGGCGGCGAGGGCCACGGCGTCTACCCGAACGGCAACGCCTGCACGGACGGCACGGTCACCGGCTACCTGGTCACCGGCAAGCTTCCGGCGAAGGACGTCACCTGCGAGGCGACGGCCGACTCGAACGCCGAGGCGCGGAAGAACCAGAAGCGGAACGTGCTCCCCGGGTCTCCGCTTCCGGAACGTGCCCCGGACCGCTTCTGAGCCCGTTCCCCCGGCCCATCGCCGCATAACCCCTTGAAGCAGGGCGGGACCCCCTGGCGGGGCCCCGCCCCCTCGCGTGTCGTGCGGGCCGGAGTCGCAGGACATCGGTTCGTCAGGCCCTGTGAGCACAGAACAGCCCGGGAACGGTGACGGCGGTACGCCTACGGACGGCCGCCGTCGTCGTCCTCTGTGCGCAGCACCCGCCGTATCCGCCCCAGCAGCGGGACGCCGCGACGCCGCCCGCCGCCCCCCACCCGCGGATCGTCCATCACGTCGTACCGCTTCACGTACGCGCCGAGGAACGCCTGCAGGGTCGCGACGGCGGGGATCGAGATCAGCGCGCCGACCGGGCCCAGCAGCGCCGTACCCGCGATGACCGAGCCGAAAGCCACCGCCGGGTGGATGTCCACGGACCGGGCGGTGAGCTTGGGCTGGAGCATGTAGTTCTCGAACTGCTGGTAGATCACGACGAAACCGAGGACCCACACCGCGTACCAGGGGTCCACGGTGAAGGCGATCAGCATGGGCAGGGCGCCCGCCAGATACGTGCCGATGGTCGGAATGAACTGGGAGACCAGCCCCACCCACATCGCGAGCGCCGGCGCGTACGGAACGCCCAGGATCTCCAGCAGGATGTAGTGCGCGACTCCGGAGATCAGGGCCATCAGCCCGCGCGAGTAGAGATACCCGCCGGTCTTGCCGACCGCGATCTCCCAGGCCCGCAGCACCTCCGCCTGCCGGGCGGGCGGCAGTACGGAGCAGAGCCCGCGGCGCAGCCGGGGCCCGTCGGCGGCGAAGTAGAAGGAGAACAGGAAGATCGTCAGAAGCCTGAACAGTCCGCCCAGCACGGTGGCCGAGACGTCAAGGACGCCGCTCGCGCTGTTCTGCACGTACCTCTGGAGCCAGTCGGAGTGCAGCAGGCTGTCCTGAACGGCGACCCGGGACAGCTCGGTGTGGAACGTCAGGTTGATCCACTTGATCACCGAGTCGAGGTACTGGGGGAAGGAGTCGACGATGTCGATGATCTGGCTCGCCAGAATGGAACCGAGCATCACCACGAAGCCGGCGCTCGCGATCAGCACCCCGAAGAAGACGAGGAAAGTGGCGAGTCCGCGCCGCATCCCGCGGTCCGCCATGCGGCTGACCGCGGGCTCCACCGCCAGCGCCAGGAAAAAGGCGATCAGCACATTGATCAGCAGCCCGAAGAGCTGATGGAACGCCCAGACGCCGAGCTGGAAGCACGCGACGAGCCCCAGTGCGAGAACCATGGCGCGCGGCAGCCAGCGGGGCATACGTTCTCCCCCGCCGTCCCCGGCGGCCGGCCGTGGGAGCGGCCCCGCAGGCGTCCCGGAGGGCGCGGCGTGCGGGGTCTCCGGCGCGGAGTCCGGCGGAGGGATCGGCGGTTGTACGCCCGAGGCGGTGCTGTCGTTCGGTGCCACGGGGTCAGTCTGGACTACGGCTGTGACAACCGGCCCCGCGGTCCGGGCTTTGGCACCGGATCCGGCCTGCGGGCAGCGGGCAGCGGGCAGCGGGCAGCGGGCAGCGGGTCAGCGTCTCTCGGCCGGGACACCCATGGCGTCGCAGACGGCGCGCCAGACGTCCTTGGCCTCCCAGCCCGCTTCGAGCGCCCCGTGCACCGTACGGCCGCCCAGTTCGGCCATCACATGGTCACGGGCGAAGGAATCCGCGTACGCGGCGCCGAAGTGGTCCGCCATCCGCTCCCAGAAAATCGTCAACCGCATGCGCCCAGTATCCCGCTCCTCGGAGTGGGGCCCGGCCCCGTCCCGCTGTCCGCCCCCGATCGCGCCCCGCGGGCGGACCATGGCTGGCACCACAGGTTCCACCACGTCCCCTCTCGTCCGCGCCGAGCATCTCGTCTGGTGGACGGCGAGGGTCCTCGAACAGCGCCGGTTCGCCTCCCGTCTCCTGGACGGCGGGACCGAAGGACCGGGTGGGAGGACGCGGTCGAGGCCGCACGGCATACCGCGGGAAGGACGGCGGATACGGCTACGCGTCGAACCCGATCCGCGGGGCTCCGTCAGCCGGCCGCTCCACACGGCGTACGCCCTGCGGATCCTCGACTCCATCGGCCGCTGTGGCCGACCGCTGGTCGGACGGATCTGCCGCTGTCTCACCTCCGTGTCGGCCCCGGAGGGCGCGCTGCCCGCACTCCATCCCTCCCTGCGCGGCTATCCGTTCGCGCCCCTCTTACCGGCCGTCGACGACCCACGCGGCGACCTGCTCGCGACGGGCCCCGGCATCGGGGCCCGTCGCACCGCAGCGAGGTCCGGCATCCCGGGCCACCGACTTCTGCCGGGCCACGGTCGAAGGGCTGGACGAGACGCATCCCGTGTCCGCCGGAGACACGGCCCCACACCACCCCCGGGGGCCCGCCGGACCGGTCAGCCGGACACCGCCCGTACCGCCGCGGTGACGGCCACCGCGGCCCCGACGACCACCAGGAACGGGGCGCGCAGCACCAGCGCGAGGGCCGCCGCGGCGACTCCCGCGCCCCGGGCGTCCAGGACGAGCGCGCCGTTCGCGCTGAAGGTCTGCTGCGCGGTCAGCGCGGCGAGCAGGGCGACGGGCAGCAGGGCGGACAGCCGCTGGACGAGCGGGCGCTCCAGCACTCCTGCGGGCACGAGGAGTCCCAGCAGCTTGAGGAGGTAGCAGCCGACGGCGGTCGCGCCGATCGCGATCCAGACGGTCATCGGTCCGTTCCTTTCGTGCGGCCGGAGCCCTCCGGCGGGCCGGAGGAGAGCGTGCGGCGGGCGCCGAGCCCGCGGCCCTTGAGCCAGAGCACGGCGGGTGCGGCAAGCGCGGCGACGAGCACCGGGACCCCGCCGGGCAGCACCGGCAGCAGCCCGAGCCCCAGGACGACGGCGAGGCCCGCGACGGCCCGCTCGGTGGTGGTACGGAGCATCGGCGCGAGCAGGGCGAGGAAGACGGCGGGTCCCGCGGCGTCGAGCCCCCACGCGGCGGTGTCGCCCAGGGCCTCCGCGCCCAGCGCCCCGGCCAGGGTGGTCAGGTTCCACAGCGCGTAGAGCGTGAGCCCGGTGACCGTGAAGCCGATCCTGGCGGCGCGCCGGGTCGGCTGGGCGAGGGAGACGGCGGCCGTCTCGTCGATCACCCACTGCGCGGCGAACGGGCGCACGGGGCCCGGCAGCCGCAGCAACTGGGAGAGCCTGAGGCCGTAGAAGGCATTGCGCACGCCCAGGAAGAACGCGCCCGCCGCGGCGGTGAGGGGGTTCCCGCCGGCCGCGAGCGCGCCGACGAGCGCGAACTGCGAGGCGCCGGTGAAGACCAGCAGGCTGAGCGCGCAGATCTGTGCCACGGTGAGCCCCGCGCCCGCCGCGGTGACGCCGAAGGCGAAGCCCGAGAGCCCGACGGCGATACCGACGCCGAGGGCGTCGCGCACCACGGCGGAGTCGGGTTTGGGTGCGGAGGCGGGACGGGGGCCGGGGTCCGGGGTGTTTCCCCCGGGGTCGTCCGCCGCTATGCCGGCCGGTATGTCCGCGGAAGCGGACGCTGTCTGTTCTGCCACGTCGCGGACGCTACGCGGCGCGGGACCCCCAGGTCTTGTACATTCTTGCGCCCCGCGGCCCTGCCCTGCCGTCCCGTAGCCCCGGTGTCAGCGGGGGTGCCGCCCGGCCCGCTCCTTGCGGTACGCGCCGGGTGGCACGCCGACGATCCGGCTGAAGTGCCGGTTGAGGTGGGGCTGATCGGTGAACCCGACGGCCAACGCAGCCTCCGCGGGCCCCGTGCCGGCGTCCAGGAGGCTGCGTGCCCTGCGTACCCGCGCGTCGGTGAGCCAGGTGTGCGGCGGCAGCCCGTAGACGCTCCTGAAGGCCCGCAGCAGGGCGAAGGGACTGGTACCCAGCTCCGCGGCGAGCCGGTCCAGGGACGGCGGGTCCGTCATCCGCTCCTCCAGTACGGCGCGCGCCCGCGCCGCGATCCGCGCCCCGGCGCCCCGTACGGTGCGCTGCGGAAGCGGGCCGCCGTTCAGCCGGAGCAGCCGGGTCACCACGACCCGCAGCAAGGTGTCGGCGGCGAGTGCGTTGCCCTCGTCGGCGGCGCGCAGCACCTGGTGGACGAGACCTGCCGCGTACTGGTCGTCGATCACGGGCGCCACGAAACCGGGGGTGCCGCGGATCGTGGTGGTCTCCTCCGCGATGGCGGCGACGACGCCCGGCGACGGATAGACGGCCCCGTACTGCCATCCCTCCGGGCCCTGGGCATGCCCGGTGTGCGGGGTCTCGGGGTTGACCAGCGCGAGCGAGCCGGGGCCCGCGTACCGGTCGCAGCCCCCATGGTGGAAGACCTCCACCCCGTCGGTGATCGCGGCGATGACGAAAGTCTCGTGCGTGTGCCGCAGAAACGTCTTGTCGATGTAGCGCGCCCGCAGCAGGTCGACGTCGGGCAGCTCAGGGTAGCGCCAGTGCCGTGCCTGCTCCCGGGTCCCCATGGCCCCATTCTGCGCCGCCCGCGCTCCGTACCGCGCGCACGGCCCCCGGCGCCGACGACGGCGGCAGAACGGACGACGGCCACGGCTCGGGGCCGTTTCCCCAGGTCCGGGCGATTGTCAGTGGGCAGGTGCACGATGGGGGACATGGCACGTACCGCACTCGACTCCTTCTCCCCCGCGACCCGCGGCTGGTTCACGGGGGCCTTCTCCGCGCCCACCGCGGCGCAGGAGGGCGCCTGGCGCGCCATCCAGGAGGGGTCGGACGTGCTGGTGGTGGCGCCGACGGGCTCCGGCAAGACGCTGGCCGCCTTCCTCGCAGCGCTGGACCAGCTCGCCTCGGCGCCGCCGCCCGCCGAGGCGAAGAAGCGGTGCCGGGTGCTGTACGTCTCCCCGCTGAAGGCGCTCGCGGTCGACGTGGAGCGCAATCTGCGCAGCCCACTCACGGGCATCCGGCAGGAGTCCGTACGGCACGGACTCCCCGAGCCGCAGGTGCGGGTCGGTATCCGGTCGGGCGACACCCCGCCCGCCGACCGCCGGTCGATGGCGACGAGGCCGCCGGACATCCTGATCACCACGCCCGAGTCGCTGTTCCTGATGCTCACGTCCTCCGGGCGGGACGCACTCGCGGGCGTCGAGACGGTGATCCTGGACGAGGTGCACGCCGTGGCCGGAACGAAGCGCGGGGCGCATCTCGCCCTCTCCCTGGAGCGGCTCGACGAGCTGCTGCCGCGCCCGGCCCGCCGCATCGGCCTGTCCGCGACGGTACGGCCGGTGGAGGAAGTGGCCCGCTATCTCTCGCCGCAGCGCCGGGTGGAGATCGTCCAGCCGCCCTCCGGCAAGGAGTTCGACCTCTCCGTCGTCGTCCCGGTCGAGGACCTGGGCGAGCTGGGCGGCTCACCCGCGTCGGAGACGGACAGCAAGGAGAAGCCGTCGATCTGGCCACATGTGGAGGAGCGGATCGCCGATCTCGTCCAGGCCCACCGCTCCACGATCGTGTTCGCCAACTCCCGCCGCCTGGCCGAGCGGCTGTGCAACCGGCTCAACGAGATCGCGTACGAACGCGCGACGGGACAGACGATGCCCGAGGAGCACGCACCGGCCGAGGTGATGGCCCAGTCGGGCGCGGCCAAGGGCGCCCCTCCCCTGCTGGCCCGCGCGCATCACGGCTCGGTCTCCAAGGAGCAGCGCTCCCAGGTCGAGGAGGACCTCAAGGCGGGCCGGCTGCCCGCCGTCGTGGCCACCTCCAGTCTGGAGCTGGGCATCGACATGGGCGCCGTGGACCTGGTCGTCCAGGTCGAGTCGCCGCCCTCGGTCGCCTCCGGTCTCCAGCGCGTGGGCCGGGCCGGCCATCAGGTCGGCGCGGTCTCCACGGGCGTCGTCTTCCCGAAGTACCGCGGCGATCTGGTGCAGGCCGCAGTGGTCACGGAACGGATGCGCGGCGGGTCCATCGAGGCGCTGCGCGTGCCCGCCAATCCGCTGGACGTGCTGGCCCAGCAGCTTGTCGCCATGGTCGCGCTGGACACCCGGCAGGTGGACGACCTGCTCGCCGTGGTCCGCCGGGCCGCGCCGTTCGCCTCCCTGCCCGACTCGGCGTTCCACGGCGTGCTGGACATGCTCGCCGGGCGCTACCCCTCCGACGCCTTCGCGGAGCTGCGGCCACGGGTGGTGTGGGACCGCGTCGCGGGTACGGTCACGGGCCGCCCGGGTGCCCAGCGCCTCGCCGTCACCTCCGGCGGCACGATCCCCGACCGCGGCCTCTTCGGCGTCTTCCTCGCCGGATCCGACCCCAAGAAGGGCGGCGGCCGGGTCGGTGAGCTGGACGAGGAGATGGTGTACGAGTCCCGGGTGGGTGATGTCTTCACCCTGGGGACGACATCCTGGCGGATCGAGGACATCACCCGTGACCGGGTCCTGGTCACCCCCGCCCCGGGCGCCCCGGGGCGCCTGCCGTTCTGGAAGGGCGACCAGCTCGGCCGCCCGCTGGAGCTGGGCCGCGCGGTCGGCGCGTTCCTGCGCGAGGTCGGCTCCCTCCCGGAGGAGGACGCGCGGCTGCGCCTGATGGCTGCGGGTCTGGACGACTGGGCGGCCGGCAATCTGCTGTCGTACCTGGACGAGCAGCGCCGCGCGTGCGGGCACGTCCCCGACGACCGGACGATTTTGGTCGAGCGGTTCCGTGACGAGCTGGGCGACTGGCGCGTGGTGATCCACTCCCCGTTCGGCGCCCAGGTGCACGCCCCGTGGGCGCTCGCGCTGGGAGCCCGGCTCTCCGAGCGGTACGGCATGGACGCGCAGGTCATGCACGCCGACGACGGCATCGTGCTGCGGCTGCCCGACGCCGACCTGATGGGCCTGGATCTCCTCGACGAGGAGCCGGACCGGCTCAGCACCGCCTTCGACGGCGAGCAGGCCCCGCTGGGCGCCGCGGACGTCGTCTTCGACACGGGCGAGATCCGCGGGATCGTCACCGAACAGGTCGGCGGCTCCGCCCTGTTCGCCTCCCGGTTCCGGGAGTGCGCCGCGCGGGCGCTGCTGCTGCCGCGCCGCAGCCCCGGCAAGCGCACCCCCCTGTGGCAGCAGCGCCAGCGCGCCGCCCAGCTTCTCCAGGTGGCGAGCGAGTTCGGCTCGTTCCCCATCGTGCTGGAGGCGGTGCGGGAGTGCCTCCAGGACGTCTTCGACGTCCCCGGCCTCACCGAGCTGATGGGCGACATCGAAGCCCGCCGGGTCCGGCTCGTCGAGGTCACCACCCCCGAACCTTCGCCGTTCGCCCGGTCGCTGCTCTTCGGCTACGTCGCGCAGTTCCTGTACGAGGGCGACTCGCCGCTCGCCGAGCGGCGGGCCGCCGCCCTGTCGCTGGACTCCCGGCTGCTCGCCGAGCTGCTGGGCCAGGCGGAGCTGCGGGAGCTGCTCGATCCCGAGGTCCTCACCGAACTGGAGCGGGAGCTCCAGTGGCTGACGGAGGACCGGCGCCTGAAGGACGTCGAGGGCGTCGCCGACCTGCTGCGGATCCTCGGTCCGCTCACCGACGGCGAGCTGGCCGAGCGCGGCGCGCCGGTGGCGTGGGCGGAGGAGCTGGCCACGGCCCGCCGCGCCGTCAGGGTCCGTATCGCCGGGGCGGACCACTGGGCGGCGATCGAGGACGCCGGCCGGCTGCGGGACGCCCTGGGCACAGCGCTGCCGGTCGGTGTCCCCGAGGCGTTCACCGAACCGGTCAAGGACCCGCTGGGCGATCTGCTCGCCCGCCATGCCCGTACGCACGGGCCGTTCACCTCGTCCTCGGCGGCCGAGCGCTTCGGTCTCGGGACGGCGGTCACGGACGGCGCGCTCCAGCGTCTCGCCGCGAGCGCCCGGGTCGTCCAGGGCGAGTTCCATCCGTCCGGCATCGGTCAGGAGTGGTGCGACGCCACGGTCCTCCGCAGGCTGCGCCGCCGCTCCCTGGCCGCGCTGCGCCAGGAGCTGGAGCCGGTCGCGCCCGCCGCGCTCGCCACGTTCCTCCCCCACTGGCAGCATCTGAGCGGCGACAACCTGCGCGGTATCGACGGGCTCGCCCGCGCCGTCGAGCAGTTGCAGGGCGCCCCCGTCCCGGCGTCCGCCCTGGAGAAGCTGATCCTGCCGTCCCGGATCGCCGGCTACACCCCGGCGCTCCTGGACGAACTGACCACCACCGGCGAGATCCTGTGGGCCGGGGCCGGCGCCCTGCCCGGCAAGGACGGCTGGGTCTCGCTCTATCTCGCCGACGCCGCGCCGCTGCTGCTCCCTGCCCCGCACCCGCTGGAGCAGACCGCTCTGCACGCCTCGGTGCTGACCACGCTCTCCGGCGGCTACGGCCTGTTCTTCCGGCAGATCGCCGACCAGGTCCGCGCCACCACCCACCCCGAGGCGACCGACCCTCAACTCGCGGACGCCGTCTGGGACCTGGCCTGGTCGGGGCGGCTCACCAACGACACGCTGGCCCCGCTGCGCTCGCTGCTCGGCTCCGGCCGTACGGCGGGCGCCACGGCTCACCGCGCGCGCCGCCCGGTGCCCCGCGGCCGGTACGGCACCCTCACGGCCGCGGCCAGACCCGCGTCCCGCACGGGCCCGCCGACCGTGAGCGGGCGCTGGTCGCTCCTGCCCGAGCCTGAGCCCGACCCCACCCACCGCGCGCACGCCCTGGCCCGCACGCTCCTCGACCGCCATGGTGTGGTGACCCGGGGCGCGGTCGCGGCGGAGGGCGTGGCGGGCGGTTTCTCCGCCACGTACCGCGTGCTGTCGGCCTTCGAGGACAGCGGTCAGGCCCGTCGCGGCTATGTCGTGGAGGGGCTGGGCGCCGCCCAGTTCGCGATGGACGGGGCGGTCGACCGGCTGCGGGCCGCGGCGGCGGCCCGCGACCGCGCCCCCGAGCAGTCCGTGCCCCGTGCCGTGGTGCTCGCCGCGGCCGATCCCGCCAACGCCTACGGGGCGGCGCTGCCCTGGCCGGAGCCGCCGGACGGCGCGGGCCACAAACCAGGACGCAAGGCCGGCTCCCTGGTCGTCCTGGTCGACGGTGAGCTGACTCTCTACATGGAGCGCGGCGGTAAGACCCTGCTGGCCTGGGCCGCGGATCCGGAGGCCCCCGCGCTGACGGCCGCCGCCGGGGCGCTGGCGGACGCGGCCCGCGCGGGCGCGCTCGGCACCGTCACGGTCGAGCGGGCCAACGGCACACCGGCCCTGACGTCGCCGCTGGGCCGGGCCCTGGAGTCGGCGGGCTTCCACGCCACCCCCAGGGGCCTGCGCCTGCGCGCCTGACCGTAGGGGCGTCGGCGCTCCAGGGCAGCGGCTACTCGGCGAACGCCGCCAGCCTGGGCTGCTCGGCGAACGCCGCCGGCCTGGGCTGCTCGGCGGACCCCCGCCCATCCTCCGAGCAGCCCAGGTCCCGGTCGCCAAGCCCGTCCCCGCCCGGTCGCGCATCATGGGAGACATGCCCGAAGGAGACACCGTCCGGCAGACCGCCCAGCGCCTGCACACAGCCCTCGCCGGGCACCTGCTGACCCGCTCCGACCTGCGGGTCCCCCGGTACGCGACGGCCGATCTCACCGGCAGGACCGTCCTCGACGTCACTCCGCGCGGTAAGCACCTGCTCACCCGGATCGAGGGTGGACTCACCCTCCACTCGCATCTGCGTATGG
This sequence comes from Streptomyces sp. NPDC059092, assembly GCF_042756365.1. NCBI lineage: Bacteria > Bacillati > Actinomycetota > Actinomycetes > Kitasatosporales > Streptomycetaceae > Streptomyces > Streptomyces sp. NPDC059092. Next base: position 18,990 of record NZ_JBHZEJ010000065.1, on the reverse strand, counting down.
ACGGCGCGTGGAAGGTCTACTCCCCGGGCGAGCGCTGGCGCGGTGGCCCGGCGCATCAGATACGGGCGATCCTCGGCACGGCCGAGCACACCGCCGTCGGCTACCGGCTGCCCGTCCTGGAACTCCTCCGTACCGGCGACGAGGAGCGTGTGGTCGGCCATCTCGGCCCCGATCTGCTCGGGCCCGACTGGGACCCCGCCGCCGCCCTGCGGCGTCTGCTCGCGGATCCCGGCCGCCCCGTGGGGGAAGCGCTGCTCGACCAGCGCAATCTCGCCGGGGTCGGCAACATCTTCAAGTCCGAGACCTGTTTCCTCGTTCGCGCGACCCCGTGGCTGCCGGTCGGCGAACTCCCCTCACCGGAGCGTCTGGTGACGGCGGCGAAGAAGCTGCTCGAAGCCAACCGGGAGCGCCCCGGCCACCGCCGGGAGCTGTACGTCTACGGCCGCGCCCACCGGCCCTGTCCCCGCTGTGGCACCCCGATCCGTACGGCCGACCAGGACGGCCGCCCCGTCTACTGGTGCCCCCGCTGCCAGTCGGGCCCCACCCCGTGACCGCCCCGCCCCGTGACCGCTGCCAGTCGGGCCCCACCCCGTGACCGCCCCGCCCCGTGACCGCTGCCAGTCGGGCCCTGCCTCGTGACCGCCCGCCGGCCCACCCCTTGACGCTCCGTCGGGCTCCGCCCCGACATCGGGTCCCGCCTCGACGACCTCACCCTCACGCCCGGCCTACCCCCTCCGTGCCGGCCTGCCTCCCGCGCCCGGTTTCCCCCGTGACGCGGCGGCGTGCACCGGCAGCAGGCTCAGCCCCCAGCCGCCCGCCGCCACCGTGCCCTCCACGACACCGCTGTGCTCCGGCACCAGCACGAGACGCAGCACGGCCCACCACCACACTCCGCCGGAGACGAGGGCAAAGACGAAGGCCCAGGCGGGCGGAAGGATCCATCTCCCCACCATGGCTGCCTCCTCCGGTCGGCGCCCGTCTCGACGCCGACCGACGCTAGACCCGCACGATCACCGGCCGGGAGGGCGCATCGGGCGCACACCCACGGCGTGCGCCGCGCGCGCTACGCGCTCTCCGCCTGGAACATCCACGCGTGCTTCTCAAGATCGGCCGTGACCTGGATCAGGATGTCCTGCGTCACCGGATCCGGTTTGTCCGTCGCCTGGACCCGTTCACGCATCCGCGTGACCACCGCGCCGAGCGCGTCCACGAGGGTTCGCACGGCGTCCCCGTCCTTGATCCAGCCATTGGGGACCGGGCCGATCGCGCTGGTCCCCGCCACCGTCGCGGCCCGCCCGTCGGGGGTCACGCCGATCGCGGAGGCCCGCTCGGCGACCGTGTCCGAATGCTGCCGCGCCGTGGTCACGACTTCGTCGAGCTGGAGATGGACGGAGCGGAAGCGCGGCCCGACGATGTTCCAGTGCACCTGCTTCGCCACGAGCGAGAGATCCACCAGATCCACAAGCGCGCCCTGCAGCGCCTCACCGACCAGCTTCAGGTCCTCCTCGGACAGGGAACTCTTCACGACAGACATACGGGCCCTCCTGTGTTCCGTCGACTCCACCGACTTCAGCGGCCCGACCGGCCTCACCGGCCGCGTCCGGCTCCGTGTCCACCATGACACAGGAGGGACGAAACAGGCATTTGGGCATAAGAGGTCATGCTCGGCCGGAGCCGAGGCCCCATCCCGCACGGGACATGCCGAGGCCCCGGCCGGTATCACTACCGACCGGGGCCCGGTCACAGCCTCACACCCGTGTCATCAGGCGGCGACGACGTCCGCCACCTCCGCGGGTGCCTTGATCGTCACCCGCTCCGTCGGCACTCCGGCCACCGACGTCACAGAGACGGAATTGAGCATGGGTCGTACTGCCGCGGGCACCGGCTCGTTCGCCGCCGCCGACGCAGCCAGCTCCGCCAACGACAGTTCGTCGCTCACTTCGCGCATGAGCTCGGACATCCGTACGTCAAGCGCGTCGCAGATCGCGGAGAGCAGTTCGGAGGAAGCCTCCTTCTGCCCCCGCTCAACCTCGGAAAGATAGCCGAGCGAGACTCGGGCGGACGAGGAGACTTCGCGCAGAGTACGGCCCTGGCGCTGGCGCTGCCGACGCAGCACGTCACCCAGCAGGCGACGGAGCAGAATCATCGGTGGCTCCCTCCTCGGACCGCGTAGCCGCATCCTTCACGCCCCACCGTACCGCCTTGCGCGGCGGCCGTGCGGGGAGCGATGTCGTGTTCACTCAGGGCTGTAAACATCAAATCCCCCCGTTCTCTTCCGTATCCTGTGTCCGCCCGTTCCCGGAGAGTTCGCCGAGGAGCAGTCCCAGTACGCTCCGTACACTCTCTTTACGGATGTCCGCCCGGTCGCCGTTCAACCGCAGCGCGGCCACTTTCCCCGCGCCTCCCGGCCCCGCCACCGCCACGTACACCGTTCCGACCGGCCGGCCGTCCTGCGGATCGGGGCCGGCCACCCCCGTGGTCGCGACGCCCCAGTCGGCGCCCAGCGCACGCCGTACCCCGGCCGCCATCTGACGCGCGACCTCGGGGTCCACGGCACCCCTCTCGTCGAGCAGGGCCTCGTCCACGCCCAGGACGTCCCGCTTGAGATCCGTCGCATAGGCCGTCACAGCCCCGCGGAAGGCCCGGGAGGCCCCGGGGACCGCGGTCAGCTCCGCGGCCACGAGACCGCCGGTCAGGGACTCCGCCACGGCCAGCGTCGCGTCGCGGCCGGCCAGCACGTCAAGCACCCGCGCGGCACGGGCCCCCGCCCCGGTCGCCGCCCCGCTCACCGAGCGGACTCCTCCTCGGCGCGCTCCGCCGCCAGACCCTGGCGGCGCAGGACGACCGCCTGCCGCACGTAGTCGAGCCCCGTGAGCACCGTCAGGACGACCGCCGCCGCCATCACCCAGAACCGCAGCGTGGCCAGCGGCCCGGTCAGCGCGAGGACGTACATCCCCACGGCCACCCCCTGCGTGAGCGTCTTCAGCTTGCCGCCGCGGCTGGCCGGGATCACCCCGTGTCTGATCACCCAGAACCGCATCAGCGTGATCCCCAGCTCACGGAAGAGGATGACGCCCGTCACCCACCACGGCAGGTCCCCGAGCGCGGAGAGACAGAGCAGCGCGGCGCCCATGATCGCCTTGTCCGCGATCGGGTCGGCGATCTTGCCGAAGTCGGTGACCAGGTTGTACGTACGGGCCAAGTGACCGTCGAAGATGTCCGTGATCATCGCGACGGCGAAAGCGGCCCACGCCCAGGCGCGCCAGACGGGGTCGTATCCGCCGTCCTGGAGCAGCAGGTACACGAAGCAGGGCACGAGGACGAGTCGCACCATGGTGAGGATGTTGGCGATGTTCCACAGACTGGCCTGATTGACCACCACCGCCGCCAGCTTGGCGCCGGGCGCCGGCTTCGCGCCGGTACCGCCCGCCGCGGACGCCGGGACTCCGGTCATCTGGCCGCCTCCTCACCCGGGGTTCGGGAGTCGTCCCCCGGAAGCTCGTAGCACTCGGCGACCAGGTCCACGCCTTCGGTCCCGACCACCTTCGCCTCGACCATACGGCCGGGGCGCAGTCCCTCGCGCGAGGTGAAGATCACCTGGCCGTCCGTCTCCGGCGCCTGGTGGGCCGCGCGGCCGACGGCCGGCTCGTCGCCGTCGCCCGCCGCGTCGACCGACTCGACGAGCACCTGAAGGCTCTCACCGAGCCGCTCCTCGGCCCGCTGTGCGGTCAGCTCCTCGGCCAGCCGGGAGAGGTGCGCCAGCCGCTCGGCGACGATGTCCGCGTCCAGCTTGTCGCCGTACGTGGCGGCCTCGGTGCCGTCCTCGTCCGAGTAGCCGAAGACACCGATGGCGTCGAGACGCGCGCCGGTGAGGAAGCGTTCCAGCTCCGCGAAGTCCGCCTCGCTCTCACCGGGGAAGCCCACGATGAAGTTGGAGCGCACCCCGGCCTGCGGCGCCTTGCCCCGGATGGTCTCCAGCAGCTCCAGGAAGCGGTCGGTGTCCCCGAAGCGCCGCATCGCGCGCAGCACGCCGGGAGCGGAGTGCTGGAAGGACAGGTCGAAGTACGGGGCGACCTTGGGCGTCGAGGTCAGGACGTCGATCAGCCCAGGTCGCATCTCGGCGGGCTGGAGGTAACTGACCCGCACCCGCTCGATGCCGTCGACGGCCGCCAGCTCCGGCAGCAGGGTCTCCAGCAGCCGGATGTCGCCGAGGTCCTTGCCGTACGACGTGTTGTTCTCGGAGACCAGCATGACCTCCTTGACACCCTGCTCGGCCAGCCAGCGCGTCTCGCCGAGCACGTCGGAGGGGCGGCGCGAGATGAAGGAGCCGCGGAACGACGGGATGGCGCAGAAGGAGCAGCGGCGGTCGCAGCCGGACGCGAGCTTGACGGAGGCGACGGGGCTGGTGTCGAGGCGTCTGCGCAGGGGCGCCCGTGGCCCGGAGGCCGGCGCGACCCCCTCGGGCAGGTCCTCGGGGGCCGGTGCGATCTCGTCCCCGCCCTGTGAGTGGCCGGGGAGCGCGACCTCGGCGCCCTGCCGCTCCACGGGGCTGAGCGGCAGCAGCTTGCGGCGGTCGCGGGGGGTGTGGGAGGCGTGGATGCCGCCGTTGAGGATGGTCTGGAGGCGGTCCGAGATGTCGGCGTAGTCGTCGAAGCCGAGGACTCCGTCCGCCTCGGGCAGGGCTTCGGCGAGTTCCTTGCCGTACCGCTCGGCCATGCAGCCGACGGCGACGACGGCCTGGGTTCTGCCCTGATCCTTCAGATCATTGGCTTCCAGCAGGGCGTCGACGGAGTCCTTCTTGGCGGCCTCGACGAATCCACAGGTGTTGACGACGGCGACATCCGCCCCTGAGGCGTCCTGGACGAGCTCCCAGCCATCCGCTGCCAAGCGGCCTGCGAGCTCTTCCGAGTCCACCTCGTTACGGGCGCAGCCAAGAGTGACAAGGGCGACGGTACGGCGTTCGGGCATGGGCTCAAGACTACTTTGTCCCGGCCCCGCCCCTGCCGTGCAGGGTTGGTCAGCCGACCTCGGGGTCACCCTGCGTGTAAGAGAGCCGCTCCACCTGGCCGGGCTCGAACTCGTCCGCGACCTTCTTACCGTTCACGAACAGCTCGATCGCACCGGCGTTGCCGAGGATCAGATCGATCTGCTCGTCATCCTGAAAAGTCTTCGAATCACCCTTGAGAAGGATTCCGTCGAAAAGCAGTTTGCCGTTGTGCGCCTTGGCGGAGATCCAGCTCTTGTCGTCTATGGCCGACAGCTTCACCGTCACCTTGTCGCGGGGCGCGGCGGCGATGGCGCTCTCCGAGGGTTCCGGCTTGGGATTGGTCTTCTTGCTGGGACTGGGCTTGGTGCCGGGCGTCGGGCCCTCGGCGACGTCGTTGCTCTTCGTGCTCTTGCCGGTGCCGTCGAGCGCCGTGAAGCCGACGAATCCGACCACCGCGACGATCGCGGCGACCATGGCGGCGGTCCAGTTGGGGCGGCGGCGCTCCGGGCGGATCCGCTCCGCCTCGAACATCGGCGCCGCGGGCGTGGGCGCGGGGCGCCCGCCGCGCTCGGCGTCGAACTGTTCCACGAGGGGCTCGGGGTCCACTCCGACCGCGCGCGCGAGCATCCGGATGTGGCCGCGGGCGTACACGTCGCCGCCGCAGCGCGAGAAGTCGTCCTCCTCGATCGCGTGCACGATGGGCACGCGCACCCGGGTGGAGCCGCTCAGCTCGTCGACCGTGCGGTGCGCGGCGATGCGGGCCTGCTGGAGTGTCCGGCCGATCGAAGGCCGTTGTTCCTCAGGGGAGTTGCCGTCGGGAGCACCGGGATCGGGGGCGCGGTCCTCGGGAGTGTTGGCGTCGGGGGACTTGCCGTCGGAAGAGTTGCCGATGGACACGGGGGCGCCTTTCGAGCGTGTAGCCACCTGCTGGACACTCAGTCTAGGGGTGGTACGAAAGGGTGGGGCAACCGGGCGGATGCACTTTGTACGCCATCAGAAGGGCCGGACGGCGCGTGAGAGGAACATCATGCCCTTCCCCTCCCCAACTTGACGTACGCGCAAGGGAAACGGTTGCCCTTCGGCTTCCCCCGAAATCAGATTGAAATCCCGGCGCATCCGGGTGAGTGCCTGCGCGTCCGGACCAACCGGTCAGCTCGTCGTACGGGCACGGGGCGGCCCCGCGTGCCCGGGTCGGAGGCCTTACGGAGCCGACTCCCCGCGGATGATGGCGAGGACCCCGTCCAGTTCGTCCGCCTTGACCAGGACGTCGCGGGCCTTGGAGCCCTCGCTCGGCCCCACGATGTTCCGCGACTCCATCAGGTCCATCAGCCGGCCGGCCTTGGCGAAGCCGACGCGCAGCTTGCGCTGGAGCATCGAGGTCGAGCCGAACTGGGTGGAGACGACCAGCTCGACCGCCTGGCAGAGCAGGTCGAGGTCGTCACCGATGTCCTCGTCGATGTCCTTCTTCTTCTGCGTCCCGACCACGACGTCGTCCCGGAAGACGGGGGCCATCTGGTCCTTGCAGTGCTGGACGACGGCCTGGATCTCGTCCTCGGTGACGAAGGCGCCCTGCATACGGGTGGGCTTGTTCGCCCCCATCGGCAGGAAGAGGCCGTCGCCCTTGCCGATCAGCTTCTCGGCGCCCGGCTGGTCGAGGATGACCCGGCTGTCCGCCAGTGAGGAGGTGGCGAAGGCGAGCCGCGAGGGTACGTTCGCCTTGATCAGCCCAGTGACGACGTCGACCGAGGGCCGCTGGGTGGCGAGCACGAGGTGGATGCCGGCGGCACGGGCGAGCTGAGTGATCCGGACGATGGCGTCCTCGACATCACGCGGCGCGACCATCATCAGGTCGGCCAGCTCGTCCACGATGACCAGCAGGTACGGGTACGGCGACAGCTCACGCTCGCTGCCTTCCGGCGCCTTGACCTTTCCCGCGCGCACCGCCTTGTTGAAGTCGTCGATGTGCCGGAAGCCGAAGGCGGCGAGATCGTCGTAGCGCAGGTCCATCTCGCGCACGACCCACTGAAGCGCCTCGGCGGCCCGCTTGGGGTTGGTGATGATCGGTGTGATCAGGTGCGGGATGCCCTCGTACGCGGTCAGCTCAACCCGCTTGGGATCGACGAGGACCATCCGGACGTCCTCCGGGGTCGCCCGCACCATCACCGAGGTGATCAGGCAGTTGATGCAGGACGACTTGCCCGAACCGGTGGCGCCCGCGACGAGCAGGTGCGGCATCTTCGCGAGGTTGGCCATCTCGTAGCCGCCCTCGACGTCCTTGCCGAGCGCGACGAGCATCGGATGGTCGTCCTCGGCCGCGGCCGCGAGGCGCAGTACGTCGCCGAGGTTGACCATCTCGCGGTCGGTGTTCGGGATCTCGATGCCGACGGCGGACTTGCCGGGGATCGGCGAGATGATCCGTACGTCGGGGCTGGCCACGGCGTACGCGATGTTCTTGGTCAGCGCGGTGATCCGCTCGACCTTCACGGCCGGGCCCAGCTCCACCTCGTACCGCGTGACCGTCGGGCCCCGGGTGAAGCCGGTGACGGCCGCGTCGACCTTGAACTCCTGGAAGACGGTGGTGAGCGAGGCGACGACGGCGTCGTTGGCGGCGCTGCGCGTCTTGCCGGGGCCGCCGCGCTCCAGCAGGTCCAGCGAGGGCAACGCGTACGTGATGTCCCCGCGGAGCTGAAGCTGCTCGGCGCGCGGCGGCAGCGGCCTGTCCAGCTCGGGCGTGGGCTTGGTGAGATCGGCGACGGCCGCGACGCCCGGTGTCCGCCTCCCGGCCCCGCGCGCCGTCGGCACGGCCACGGGGCTCTCCTCCGCCGCGTCCGTACGCTCCCCGGGGCGGGCCGCGGGCCGTTCGTCCGCGCGCTCCCCGGGGCGCCGCTTACGGTCCACGGAGACGCCCTGCGTGAGGTCCGCGACGATCGGCGAGGGCGGCATGCCGTTGAGCACCGCGCCGTCCAGGGCTGCCGCCGCCGCGGCCGCCACGTCCACGGCGTCCATCCGCCGGTCCGCCGCAGGCTGTACGGAGGGCCGGCGCGGTCGGCGCCGCTTGGAGAGCGCCTCGACCTCGGCCTGGTCGGGGTCGTACTCCCCGGCCGCGCCCCGGCGCCCGGGGGAGCGCCGCCGGCCGGAGGGCAGCGCCTCGCGCCACTGCTCGTCGTACCGCTCGTCGTCGCCGGGGTGGGCGTCGTACTCGTGGTCGAAGGGCTCCGCCTCGTCGTGCGGTTCGACGATGCCCAGCTTGACGCCGAGCAGCCGCAGGCGCTGCGGGATCGCGTTGACGGGGGTGGCGGTGACCACCAGCAGTCCGAAGACGGTGACCAACAGGAGCAGCGGGACGGCCAGGACCTCGCCGGTGGTGAAGATCAGGGGGGTGGCGGCGGCCCACCCGATCAGGCCGCCCGCGTCGTGCATCGCCTCGGCGCCGTCGCTGCGCCCGGGGGCGCCGCAGGCGACGTGGACGAGCCCGAGCACACCGATGACGAGGGCGGAGAGCCCGATGACGATCCGGCCGTTGGCCTCGGGCTTCTCGGGATAGAGGATCAGCCGGACGGCGATGGCGCCGAGCAGTATCGGTACGAGGAGATCGAGCCGGCCGAAGGCGCCGGTGATCAGCATCTCGACCAGGTCGCCCACAGGGCCGCGGAGATTGGACCAGGTGCCCGCCGCGACAACCAGCGCCAGGCCGAGCAGGAGCAGGGCGACGCCGTCCTTGCGGTGGGCGGGGTCGAGCCCCTTCGCGCCGCGTCCTATGCCGCGGAGCATCGCGCCGACGCCGTGCGCGGCGCCCAGCCAGACGGTGCGTACGACCCAGAGCACTCCCCCGGTGGGGTTCGGGGCGGGCTTGGGCGTAGGCCTGGCCGCCGCCTTCTTGGCGGGGGCCTTCCTGGCCGGTGCTTTCTTCGCGGGCGCGGTCTTCTTCGCCGCCGCCTTCTTGGCGGGCGCCGCTTTCGCGGCACCGGTCGTACGGCCGGCCCGCGGCTTCGCGGCGCCCGCCGTGCCCTGGGAACCCTTGCCGGACGTACGTGAGGCCATGGTGGTGAGGTTACCGGTGTGAACGGCCGGGGACACGTGTGCCTTCCGCTTCACCCGTTCGTGTCGCCCGCAACTCCACAGGAAAATGGACCGGCTTCAGCGGTCGGCACGTCAGTTCTGCGACGGGAGCGAGGCGGAACCGCTCCCCGTGCCCGGCTCCAGCGCGTCGAGCGCCCGCCGGAGTCCGGTGAGTTTGCGCTCCAGGTGCGCGGCGGTCGCCACGGCCGAGGCGTCGGCCGCGTCGTCGTCGAGCTGCTTCGAGAGGGCTTCGGCCTGCTCCTCAACTGCCGCGAGGCGCGCGGAGAGTTCGGCCAGCAGCCCGGCGGGCTCCCGCGCCTCGCCCGCCCCGGCGAGCTGCAGTCTGAGCAGCTCGGCCTGCTCCTTGAGCTGGCAGTTCTTCATGTACAGCTCGACGAAGACGGAGACCTTGGCACGGAGCACCCACGGGTCGAACGGCTTCGAGATGTAGTCCACCGCACCCGCCGCGTAACCGCGGAACGTGTGGTGCGGGCCATGGTTGATGGCCGTGAGAAAGATGATGGGGATGTCGCGCGTCCGCTCACGCCGTTTGATGTGGGCGGCGGTCTCGAAACCGTCCATCCCCGGCATCTGGACATCCAGCAGAATGACCGCGAAGTCGTCCGTCAACAGCGCTTTGAGCGCTTCCTCCCCTGACGATGCCCGCACCAGCGTCTGATCGAGCGCGGAGAGAATGGCCTCCAACGCCAGCAGATTCTCCGGCCGGTCATCGACCAGGAGGATCTTGGCCTTCTGCACCATGGCCGCCCGCCCTCCTCGCCCCGGCATGGGACGCCCCCTGCTCACCGGCCCCGGAGATGCACCGGAGGCCGTTCCAGGGGACGACTCCCTTACGCCGTCCGTCCTTGTGCCGGTCATCGTAGCCGCACCCCGCCTGTCGCCACACCCTGTCACCGTGATGTCACTGCGCTCGAAGCAGAAACGCGGCGGGAGACCAGAAGGTTCCCCGAATATCAGCGGCTCACACGCCCTTGGACACAGCCGGTCAGCACAACGTACTGATTCGCTCACATCCCGCTCAGTCCTCGCGCATCCACTGCTCCATCACGGACAGCAAGTGATCGGGGTCGACCGGCTTGGTCACATAGTCGGAAGCTCCGGAGTCGATGGCCTTCTCCCGGTCGCCCTTCATGGCCTTCGCCGTGAGAGCGATGATGGGCAGCCCCGCGAACTGCGGCATCCTGCGGATCGCCGTCGTCGTCGCGTACCCGTCCATCTCCGGCATCATGATGTCCATCAGAACAAGCGTCACGTCGTCGTGCTGCTCCAGCACTTCGATGCCCTCACGGCCGTTCTCCGCGTACAGCACCGACAGACCGTGCTGTTCCAGCACGCTCGTCAGGGCGAAGACGTTGCGGATGTCGTCGTCGACGATGAGTACCTTCTCACCGGAGAAGGAGAACGTACGACTCTCCGACGGAGCCCCGGACGCCTCCTGACGGCCCGTGGAGGCGGCACCCGCCCCCCAGAACTCCCGCTGCCCCGAGGGGGACCCGCCGGACCCGCCCGGCCCTTCAGGCACCCCTTCAGAGGCTCCTGAGGGCCCACCCGGTCCGCCCGTGGTCTCCTCGGGTCGCGACAAACCGTGCGGCGGAGCGTCCGCGTTCTTCCGGCGGCGGCGGAAAAGCGCCGCAGGACCGGGCAGCTCCGCCGGCGTCGAGGCCTCCAGCCTCGCCTGCCCCAGCGAATCCGCCGTACTGTCGCTCGCCAGGGGCGGCAGTTGCTGCATGCCCGCGGGGGTGAGTTGCGGATAGCCTTGGGGAGGCAGCTCGCTCGGGTGGAGCGGCAGATACAGCGTGAAGGTCGAGCCACGGCCCGGCTCGCTCGCCGCGTGGATCTCACCGCCCAGCAGCCGCGCGATCTCCCGGCTGATGGAGAGCCCGAGCCCCGTACCGCCGTACTTCCTGCTCGTCGTACCGTCCGCCTGCTTGAACGCCTCGAAGATCACCCGCATCTTGCTCGACGCGATCCCGATCCCCGTGTCCGTCACCGAGAAGGCGATCAGATCGCCGTCCACCTCGCGCAGCGAACCCGCCTCCAGCAGCTGCTCCCTGATGGCGTCCGGAACGTCGGAGCCCGCCGGCCGGATCACCAGCTCCACCGTCCCGCCGTCGGTGAACTTCACCGCGTTCGACAGCAGGTTGCGCAGCACCTGCAGCAGCCGCTGCTCGTCGGTGTGCAGCGTCGCGGGCAGCTCCGGCGACACCCGTACGGAGAAGTCGAGCCCCTTCTCCGCCGTCAGCGGCCGGAACGTCGCCTCCACGTAGTCGACGAGCTGCACCAGCGCGATACGGGTCGGGCTCACGTCCATCTTGCCCGCCTCGACCTTCGACAGGTCGAGGATGTCGTTGATGAGCTGGAGCAGGTCGGAGCCCGCCCCATGGATCGTCTCGGCGAACTCCACCTGCTTCGGCGAGAGGTTCGACTCCGCGTTGTCCGCCAGCAGCTTGGCGAGGATCAGCAGCGAGTTGAGCGGCGTACGCAGCTCGTGCGACATGTTCGCCAGGAACTCCGACTTGTAGCGCATGGAGACGGCGAGCTGCTCGGCCCGCTCCTCCAGCACCTGCCGCGCCTCCTCGATCTCGGTGTTCTTCACCTCGATGTCGCGGTTCTGCTGCGCCAGCAGCTCGGCCTTGTCCTCCAGCTCCGCGTTGGACTCCTGAAGGGCCTTCTGCCGGTTCTCCAGCTCCGCCGAGCGCTCCCTGAGCTGCTCGGTCAGCTCCTGCGACTGCTTCAGCAGCACCTCGGTCTTCGAGTTCACACTGATCGTGTTGACGCTCGTCGCGATCATCTCGGCGATCTGGTTGAGGAAGTCCCGCTGGATCTGCGTGAACGGCTGGAACGACGCCAGCTCGATCACCCCGAGCACCTTCCCCTCGAAGAGCACCGGCAGCACGATCACATGCGCCGGGGACGCCTCCCCGAGCCCGGACGAGATCTTCAGATACCCCGGCGGCACATTGACCTGGATGGTGCGCTTCTCCTCCGCCGCCGTCCCGATCAGGGTCTCGCCGGGGCGGAACGCGGTCGGCATGGAGCCCGCCGAGTAGCCGTAACTGCCGCGCATGCACAGCTCGTACGAACCGTCGCGGCCCACGTCCGTGCCGAGCTGCGGCACCGTACCCGTCTGCATCGCCAGGAAGAACGCGCCGTGCTGCGCCGAGACGACCGGGGTCAGCTCGCTCATGATGAGAGACGCGACGTCCTCGAGATCACGGCGGCCCTGCATCAGCCCGGAGATCCTGGCGAGGTTGCCCTTCAGCCAGTCCTGCTCCTCGTTGGCGAGGGTGGTGTCACGCAGGTTGGCGATCATCGTATTGATGTTGTCCTGGAGGACCTGGATCTCGCCCGCCGCGTCCACATCGATCTTGAGGTTCAGATCGCCGCGGGTCACCGCGGTGGCGACGGCGGCGATCGCGCGTACCTGACGGGTCAGATTGCCGGCCATCTCGTTGACCGACTCCGTCAGGTCGCGCCAGGTGCCGTCGACGTCCCGCACCCGCGCCTGACCGCCGAGCTGACCGTCCGTACCCACCTCACGGGCCACCCGGGTCACCTCCTGCGCGAAGGAGGAGAGCTGGTCGACCATGGTGTTGATGGTGTTCTTCAGTTCCTGGATCTCACCGCGCGCGTCGATGTCGATCTTCTTGGTGAGATCGCCCTTCGCGATGGCGGTGGTGACCGTGGCGATCTGGCGCACCTGACCCGTCAGGTTGGACGCCATCGAGTTCACCGACTCGGTGAGGTCCTTCCAGGTGCCGGAGACGCCGGGAACGCGGGCCTGCCCCCCCAGTTCGCCCTCGGTGCCCACCTCGCGCGCCACCCGCGTGACCTCGTCGGCGAAGGACGACAGCGTCGTCACCATCGTGTTGACGGTGTCGGCGAGCTCCGCGACCTCGCCGCGCGCCTCCACCGTCACCTTCTTCGTCAGGTCGCCGTTGGCGACCGCCGACGAGACCCGCGAGATGTTCCGCACCTGACTGGTCAGGTTGTTGGCCATGGTGTTGACGTTGTCACTGAGGTCCTTCCAGATCCCGGTGACGCCACGGACCCGGGCCTGCCCACCGAGGATGCCCTCCGTACCCACCTCACGGGCGACGCGCGTCACCTCGTCGGCGAAGTTCAGAAGCTGGTCGACCATCGTGTTGACCGTCGTCACCAGATCGAGGATCTCGCCCCGCGCGTCAACCGTGATCTTCTTCGACAGATCCCCCTTGGCGACCGCCGTGGTCACCTCGGCGATGTTGCGCACCTGGGAAGTGAGGTTGTTCGCCATGAAGTTGACGGACTGGGTGAGGTCCTTCCACGTACCGGACACCCCCTGGACCTCGGCCTGACCGCCCAGGATCCCTTCCGTGCCCACCTCGCGCGCTACCCGCGTCACCTGCTCGGCGAAGTTGGAGAGCTGGTCCACCATCGTGTTGAGGGTGTTCTTCAGCTCCAGGATCTCGCCGCGCGCGTCCACGTCGATCTTCTGCGACAGGTCTCCGCGCGCCACCGCCGTGGCGACGCCGGCGATGTTGCGGACCTGCGCCGTCAGGTTCCCCGCCATGCCGTTCACGGAGTCCGTCAGGTCCCGCCATACCCCGGCCACACCGGGCACCTGCGCCTGACCGCCCAGCCGGCCGTCCGTACCCACCTCACGCGCGACCCTGGTGACCTGGTCGGCGAAGGCGGAGAGCTGGTCGACCATCGTGTTGATCGTGTTCTTCAGCTCCAGGATCTCGCCCCGGGCGTCCACGTCGATCTTCTGCGACAGGTCTCCGCGCGCCACCGCCGTGGTCACCTGGGCGATCTGCCGCACCTGATCGGTCAGATTCCCGGCCATGGAGTTGACGGAGTCGGTCAGCTCCTTCCACGTACCGCTGACGCCGTCCACCCGCGCCTGGCCGCCGAGACGGCCTTCCGTCCCCACGTCGCGGGCCATCACCGTGACCTGATCGGCGAACGAGGAGAGCTGCGCCACCATCGTGTTGACGGTGTTCTTCAGCTCCAGCATCTCGCCGGCCACGTCGACCGTGACCTTCTGTGTCAGGTCCCCGTTGGCGACCGCCGTCGTCACCTGCGCGATGTCCCTCACCTGGCCGGTGAGGTTACGGAACGCCGTGTTGACGGAGTCCGTGAGGTCCTTCCACGTACCCGCCGCGCCCGGCACCTCGGCCTGGCCACCGAGCCGGCCCTCGACGCCGACCTCCCGGGCGACGCGCGTCACCTCGGAGCCGAACGACTTCAACTGCCCCACCATCGTGTTGACGGTGTTCTTCAACTCCAGCATCTCGCCCGCGACATCCACGGTGACCTTCTGGGACAGATCGCCGTTCGCGACCGCCGTCGTCACCTGCGCGATGTCCCTCACCTGGGTGGTCAGGTTGCGGAAGACCGTGTTGACGGAGTCCGTCAGGTCCTTCCACGTACCCGCCGCGCCCGGCACCTGCGCCTGGCCGCCCAGCAGCCCCTCGGCACCGACCTCGCTCGCCACCCGGGTCACTTCGTCCGCGAAGGTACGGAGCGTCTCGGTCATCTGGTTGATCGTCTCGGCGAGCTGGGCCACCTCGCCGCGCGCGCTCACCGTGACCTTCTGGGACAGGTCCCCGCTGGCGACGGCGGTGGTGACCTCGGCGATGCCCCGCACCTGGTTGGTCAGGTTCCCGGCCATCGTGTTCACCGAATCGGTGAGGTCCTTCCACACCCCGGCCACTCCGGGCACGGTCGCCTGACCGCCCAGCTCCCCTTCCGTACCGACCTCCCGGGCCACACGGGTGACCTCGGAGGAGAACGAGGAGAGCTGGTCCACCATCGTGTTGACGGTGTTCTTGAGCTGAAGCATCTCGCCGGCCACATGGACCGTCACCTTGCGCGACAGATCGCCCTTGGCTACCGCTGTGGTGACCAGGGCGATGTCCCGCACCTGGGCGGTCAACCGGTAGGCCATCGTGTTGACGGAGTCCGTCAGGTCCTTCCAGGAACCCGACATGCCGCGCACCTTGGCCTGTCCACCGAGCTTGCCCTCGGTGCCGACCTCCAGCGCTACCCGCGTCACCTCGACGGTGAACGCCGAGAGCTGGTCGACCAGGTTGTTGACGGTACGGGCCACCTTCAGGAACTCACCGCGCAGCGGACGCTCCGCCCCCTCCACGGAGTGGGAGCGCAGATCCATGCGCTGCTCCAGGTCTCCCTCTGCGACCGCGGAGAGCACCCGGCCGACCTCGGAGACGGGCCGGGCCAGATCGTCCACCAGCGCGTTCGACGCGTCGATCGCGGCGGCCCAGGAGCCCTCACAGGCGCCGGTCTCCAGCCGCTCCGTGAGCTTCCCCTCGCGCCCGACCATGCGGCGTACGCGGGCCAGCTCCCCGGTGAGATGGATGTTGCGGTCGGCGACCTCGTTGAAGACGGCGGCGATCTCCGCCATCACATCGTCCCCGGAGACCGTCAGGCGTTTACGGAAGTTGCCGTCCCGCATCGACACCAAGGCCGTCAGCAGTCTGTTGAGCTCCGCCGCGTCCACCTCGATGGTCCCGTTACCGCGGGTCCGTCCGCCTTTCGCGCGCGTGCTCGTGCCACGCGCCGCCGTGCCAGACTCCACCGTGTCCCTCCCGCAGGGGTTGACCGTACTGCCCGAGCTGTCCCCGAAAGCCTGCCCAGTGTTTCACTGCGGCTCACCGCCGCGACCAACCCTTGGGGCGTGACGGCGCGACCGTCAAATCGTTGAAGCCTACAAGGGCAGGACCGTCCTTGCCGCACCGCCGCCCTCAAGGTCCCTCGAAGTCCTCACGGCCACGAATCCCGCAGGACGGTCTCTGCCACTGCCGCGTACCGACGGGGCACACGTGGCCGCCGGACCATAGCAGCTCCACCGAGTCGGGACTCCGTCACACGTGGCACAGAACGACCGTCTAGCCTGGCAAGCGAATCGAAGCGACAAGAAACGGGCACAGGACTCTGGGGAGAGACGAAACACCAATGGGGAGTGCTGTGATCACCGCGCGTGCGGCTGCCACCTTCGATCCGGTAGGGCGGTCCGTCGCGACCGCCCGTGCCTTTGTCCGCGACACGCTCCAGGGGTGGGGTTACTCGGATGTCGTGGACGACGCGGTCGTTCTCACCAGCGAGCTGGTCACCAACGCCGTCATCCATGCCGGCACGTCCGCCGATGTCCTCTGCCTCCGTACGGAGCAGGGCGTCCGCGTCGAGGTCGCCGACCGCTATCCCGAGCGCGAGGTGCCCATCCAGGGCAGCTCACGCTCCTTCGCCAACGCGGACCAGGAGAACGGCAGGGGACTGCTTCTTTGCGCCGCCCTCGCGTCACGCTGGGGCGTCGAGTACTCACCCGCCTTCAAACGGGTGTGGTTCCAGCTCGAATTGCCGCAGCGCCCGGTGGGCACCCGCTCCGCGGGCCCCGTCCTGCCCACCGACCTGCTCCCCGTCGCCGATGAGCGGGTACGGGTCGCCGTCGTCCAGATCGACCGTACGGGCGCCGTCACCAACTGGAACGAGGACGCCGAGCACATCTTCGGATACCCGGACGAACAGGTCGTCGGAAAACCGCTCACGGACATCGCCGCCTGGCCCCACACGCCGGGTATCGGCACGGGCATCGCCGAAGCGCTCCAGCTCTCGCGCTGGGAAGGCAGTTACGGCATCCGGGCCGCCGACGGCCGCGTCATTGCCGTCTACGCCTCCCACCTCCGCGTCCGCGACACCCACGGTGAGCCGTCCACGGTCTGTCTCCTCGTACGCGACCACGAACGCGCCGTGATCCAGACGCCGCTGCGCACCCCGGCGGCCGAGGCGGGCTCTGAGAGCCGCATCGTGGACCCCTTCGAGGTGTTCATCGGATCCCCGGCGCCCGACGATCTCGACGGGCTCCTCCAGCGCACGGTGGAGCGCGCCCGCGACATGCTGGACGGCGACTCGGCCTTCCTCCTCCTCGCCACGGACGACGAGACGGAGTTGGAGGTACGGGCCTCCACCGGACTCCCCTCCGCCCGCCAGCGCTTCGCGCGCGTCCCGGTGGAGGCAGGCGCGGGGCGCTTCGGCTCGGCGCGGATGCCGGCCGTCCACGAGGACCTGGCCGCGGTCCCTGGCGCCGTTCCGCTCCTCAACGGCACGGGGATGCGTTCCGTCGTCACCGTCCCGCTCAAGGTCGAGGGCCGGCTCACCGGTTCCCTGGGCGTCGCGGCGGAGGGCGCCGGGCGCTACACCAACGAGGAGGCACTGCGCCTCCAGTTCGCCGCGGACCGGATCGCCCTGGCCGTCGAATCGGCCCGCCTCGGCGAGCTGGAACGCCTGCGGCGCGGCTCGCTCTCCTTCCTCGTCGAGGCGTCGGACCTGCTGGCGGGGACTCTGGACCGGGACCAGACACTGGCGCTGATGGCCCAGATGACCGTTCCCACGCTCGCCACTTGGTGCGCCGTCTACACGATCGCCGATCAGGCGTCCGACCCGTACCTCTCGTACGTGCTCCACGAGGACGAGGACCGCATCGACGGCCTCAAGGCCCTCCTCTCCAAGATCGCCCCACCGGACCCGGTGCCCACCCCGGGCGCCCGTATCTGGAACGCCCCGGCGGAGGCGGTCCACTTGGCAGCGTTGCGCACCTCCATGCAGGACCTGGGCAGAAACAGCCCACCGCTCTCCTTGGGGATCGACACGACGCTGGAGACGGCCGCGGCCGTGGGCGGGGAGACCGTCGTCCTGCCTCTCGTGGCCCGCAACCGCGTCATCGGCATGCTGACGCTGGGCAAGCCCTCGGACGACCACTTCCGCCAGGAGATCCTGGAACTGGCGGAGGACCTCTCCCGCCGAGCGGCCCTGGCACTCGACAACGCCCGCCTCTACTCGGAGCGCACGGCCATCAGCCAGGCCCTCCAGCGCAGCCTGCTGCCGCCGGGCCTCCCTCAGGTCCCCGGCGTCGAGGTGGAGGTCATCTACCGGGCGGCGGGCGAGGGCAACGAGGTCGGGGGCGACTTCTACGACCTGTTCCCCATCCGGGACGGTGCTTACGGCTTCGCCATCGGCGACGTCTGCGGTACGGGCCCGGAGGCGGCGGCCGTGACCGGCCTGGCACGCCATGCCCTGCGTCTGCTGGCCCGTGAGGGCTTCAGCGGCCCCGCGGTGCTGGAGCGGCTGAACGCGGCGATCCTCGACGAGGGCGCCCGCAGCCGCTTCCTGACGCTTCTCTACGGCGAGCTGTGGCCGCAGGAGGACGGCAGCGCGGTCCTCAAGGTGGTCTGCGCCGGCCACCCCCTGCCGCTCCGCCTGCGCCAGGACGGCACGGTCGAACCGGCGGCGGAACCGCAGCCGCTGCTCGGCGTCATGGAGGACCTGGAGCTGTACGAGCAGACGGTCACCCTGGACCCGGGAGACGTCCTCCTCTGCGTCACCGACGGCGTGACGGAGCGCAGGGAGGGGACGCGCATGCTGGGCGACGACGGCCTGGCCGACGTCCTCACGACGTGTACGGGCCTCACGGCGGGCGCGGTCGCCGCGCGCGTCCTGCGTGCGGTGGAACGCTTCGCGGCCGAGCCGGCCTCGGACGACATGGCCATTCTCGCGATGCGCGTCCCTGAGCCGCACGCCGACTAGCAGCCACGAACCGACACAAAAGAAAGGCCCCCGCCAACTGGCGGGGGCCTTTCTTTTGCTTGAGCCCCAATACGGAATCGAACCGTAGACCTTCTCCTTACCATGGAGACGCTCTACCGACTGAGCTATTGGGGCGCGGCAACGAGGTAAAGCATACCCGATGATCAGAGGTGCGCACGACCATCCGGACGCGATAGCTGTCCACAAGAGGTCTCGGTCCGCACGGACGAGCCGGCGCCTGCATTCGTAGCGCATGACGTCGAGCGTAAACGGGTCCGGAACGCAGAAATGCCCCGCACCAGAAGGTGCGGGGCATTCCCACAATAATTGTTCGGCGG
>NZ_JBHZEJ010000064.1:0-50984 GCF_042756365.1 Streptomyces sp. NPDC059092 | reverse complement strand
GACAGGTAGTCAGGGGCGACCGGCCCCACGCCCCTTCCGTACGACGGCCCCAGGCCCCTTCCGTACGACGGCCCCAGGCCTCTTCCGTACGGCGGTCCCGCGGATCGCCTTCGCGGGACCGCGATCAGCCCTCCAGGGCCGGGTAGTCGATGTAGCCCTTGTCGTCGCCGCCGAAGAAGGACGACGGGTCGGGGGCGTTGTACGGGCCGCCGGCCTTCAGCCGGGCCGGCAGGTCGGGGTTGGCGAGGAAGAGCCGCCCGAAGGTGATCAGGTCGGCCGTCCCGTCCTCGATCGCCTTCAGCTCCTCGGCGCCGGTGCCGGACTCGGTCCTGGCGGTCAGGATGAGCGTCCCCGAGTAGAGCTTGCGCACGGTCCGGGCGAATTCACGGGTGTTCTCGATCAGGCTGAGATAGGCGAGGCCCAGCGGCTCCAGCTCCCGTACGAGCGCGGTGTACGTCGGCTCCGGGTCGGGCTCCTCGGTGCCCAGCAGCCCGATGGCGGGCGAGATCCGGATCCCGGTGCGCGCCGCCCCGATCTCCGCCACGACGGCGCGGGTCACCTCGACGGCGAAGCGGATACGGCCCTCGACGGACCCGCCCCACTCGTCGGTGCGCAGATTGGTGTTGGGGGCGAGGAACTGGTGGATCAAGTAGCCGTTGGCGCCGTGCAGTTCGACCCCGTCGAAGCCCGCCTCGACCGCGTTGCGGGCGGCGGAGACGAAGTCTGCGACGGTCGCGCGTATCTCGTCGGAGGTCAGCTCGCGCGGGGTGACGTAGTCCTTGGGGCCGCCGTGCAGATAGACCTGGCCGGGCGCGGCGACGGGCGAGACGCCGACCGGCACCAGGCCGTCCGGGAGCAGGTCCGGGTGGCCGATCCGGCCGCCGTGCATGAGCTGGGCGAAGATCCGGCCGCCCACGCCGTGCACGGCGTCGGTGACCTGCCGCCAGGCCGCGATCTGCTCCTGGCTGTGCAGCCCCGGGGTGTCCGGGTAGCCCTGGCCGATCACGGACGGCTGGATGGCCTCGGTGACCAGCAGCCCTGCCGAGGCCCGCTGCTTGTAGTACTCCACCGTCGACGCGGTGGGGGAGTTCCCGGGGCCGAAGGCACGGCTGCGGGTCATCGGGGCCAGCGCGACGCGGTTGGCGAGCTGGGTGCCCGAGAGGTCGATCGGGTCGAAAGCGGTGGTCATGAGATCTCCTGGGGAGGGCGCAGACTCAAGTGAGCGACGCCGCCGCGTGGTCGGTGCCACGCGCTCGGCCAGATCATCAACCACGCCCCGCCCCCGCTCATTCCTCGGACGATCGCCGGCTCGTTCCTTTCCACCCGCTCCGGCTCGTTCCTCCGGTCACCCGCGTCGGCCGTTCAGTCCAGGCGGCCGGCCGACGCCGACGCCGCGAGGGCGATCAGCTCGGCCGTCCCGTCGAGCGCCGCCTCGTCGTCCGTGAGCCTGCTGGTGGCGATCCGCACGTGGGGCAGGGAGTACGCGACGCAGAAGCGGCTGCCCGGAGAGACCGTGACCCCCCTCGCGGCCAGGGTGACCAGCGCGGACGCCTCGTCCGCCACGGGCACCCACAGCATCAGTCCGGCCCGGTTCGCGGTGTGCACGCCCCGCCGGGCGAGCCGCCCGGCGAGCCCTTCGCGCCTCTGGTCGTAGCGGTGGCCGGCGGCCCGTACGCACCGGGCCGCCGTGTCGTCGGTGAGGAGATGGGCGAGGGCGTCCTGGAGGATCCGGCTGGTCCACCCCGTACCGAACGTGCGCAGCACCCGCGCCCGTTCGACCATGTCCCGGGGCCCGCCGATCACCGCGATGCGCAGGTCGGGGCCGTACGCCTTGGAGTACGAGCGCACCAGGACCGTACGGCCGGGCAGATGGGTGCCGAGGCTCGCCACCGGGTCGGCGGCGAGCGGTCCGATGCCGTCGTCCTCCAGCACCATGACGTTGGGCGCGGTCTCCAGCACCTTCGCGAGCGCCGCCGCGCGCTCCTCGCCGATCGTCCAGCCGCACGGCGCCTGCGCCCTCGACTGGTGCAGGAAGAGCGCGGGCCGCCGCTCCAGCGCCTGGGCGAGGGAGCCGGGCAGCGGCCCGTCGGCGTCGCAGGCCACGGGCACGATCTGCGCGTCCAGTGCCTCCAGGATGTCCAGCAGCCGCGCCGCCGTCGGGTCCTCCACGGCGACCCGGTCCCCCGGCACGATCAGCGCCTGGCAGAGCAGGTGCACGCCCTCGTAGCCGCCGCCCACCGCCGTCCACGCCTCCGCCTCGAACGGCCAGGTGTCCCGTACGGCGTCCAGCAGAGCGTCCGTGATGGCCGTACGCGAGTAGTCGTTGAGCCGCGGCGTGCGCGCCCCGGCGAGCAGGGCGTCGGCCAGTCCGGGCAGCAGCGCCGGGTCGGGGGCCGCGACCGCGAGGTCGAGGGTGAGGTGGCTGCCGAGGTCGCCGACCCGTTCGTAACGGGCCGGGTGCGGGACGCTCGGCGGTCCGCTGACCACGCTGCCGCGCCGGCCCAGCGTCGTGATCATCCGGTGTCTGCGCAGAACCGCCCAGGCCTCCGCGACGGTGCCGGGGCTGACCCCCAGTTCGACGGCGAGGCCGCGCACGGTCGGCAGGGCGCTGCCCGGGGCCAGTTCACCGGAGCGTATGAGGTCGGTCATGGCCGCCGCGACCCCGCGCGCACTGGGGTCGGAGATGCGTCCGGCCAGTCGGGCCGCGCCCTGTGGCCCGGCCGCCCACGCCTTGTCCACCGTTTCGTCCTCCCGCCTCGCCGACACGCTCCGTAGATTACGGCATGGAAAATTTATGTTCGGACACAAACCACATCTTGTTTGACCTATCGCTGAACAATAGTGTTCCAGCCATCGCAGGGCCGAATACGGCTTGTTCGGCATGATTGCGCACCATGCGTCATGTGCACCAAAAGGCAAGGAGCGTCCGCTGTGTCATCTCCCGTGATCCATCTGGGACTGCGCGACTGGGACCATCTCGTACCGCTGGCCTCCGGCCTGGTGGACGTGGCGGGCTTCACGGTCCGGGTCGACTCGCGGGACGTCACGCCCGACGTACTCGCGGAGCCGGGACTCGACGGCGGCGAGACCTCGTTCAGCCGCTATGTGCAGGCGCGGGCGGCGGGTGACGACCGGCTCGTGGGACTGCCCGCGTTCATCATGCGGGGGTTCCGCCACCGCTGCGTCCTGGTACGGGCGGACAGCCCGGTCCGTACCCTCGCCCAGCTCGCCGGGGCCCGTATCGGGCTCACCGGCTGGCCCGACTCCGGCAACACCTGGACCCGCGCCCTGCTGCGCGGCGCGGGCGTCGACCTCACGGGGGTCGAGTGGCGGGTGGGGCCCCTGACCGCCGGGGAGTCCGGAAAGGACCGGCTGGGCTCCAGGCCCCTCCCGGGACACGTCTCCGTCCTGGCCGAGGGCGAATCGCTGGAGGAGGAGCTGGCCGCGGGCCGGCTGGACGCGGTCCTCACCCCGTTCATGCCGGCCGAACTCTTCACCTCCGCCAGCCGCTTCCGGCATCTCCTCGACGACCATCCGGCCGCGGAGCGCGCGTACTGGGAGACCACCGGATTCGTCCCCGGGATCCATCTGGTCACGCTCAAGAAGGAGACGGTCGAGGCCCATCCCACGCTGCCCGCCGCGCTGCTCGCCGCGCTGGAGCGCTCCAAGCTCCGCTGGGTCGCCCGGCGCCGGCTGCTCACCGACACCACCCCCTGGCTGCTGCGTGAACTGACCGAGTCGGCACGGCTGTTCGGCGACGACTGGATGCCGTACGGAACCGATCCCAACGCGGAGATGACCCGGGCCTTCTGCGAGGAGCTGTACGCGCAGGGGATATGGCCGGAACCGATCGACCCGCGCGTGGTCTTCCCCGATCCCGCGCTCGCCACCGCCCACTGACCCCGCCGCACTCCCACCCACGTAACTCCGGAGACCACACCATGCGTATCGCCGTCGGACAGTTCGCCGCCAGCCCCGACTGGAAGGACAACCTCGCCGCCTGCCAGGAGCTCACCGCCGAGGCGGAGCGGGGCGGCGCGGATCTGCTCGTCCTCCCCGAAGGGGTCCTGGCCCGCTTCACCGAGGACCGTCACCGGATCCGCGAGGTCGCGCAGCCGCTCGACGGCCCGTTCGTCACCGAGCTGCGCGCGGCGACCGCCGGGGGCCGCGCCACCGTCGTCGTCGGCATCCACGAACCGTCCGACGACGGCCGCGTGTTCAACACGCTCGTGGCCCTGCGCGACGGGGAGCTGATCGCCCGCTACCGCAAGATCCACCTGTACGACGCCTTCGGCGACCAGGAGTCCGCCCATGTACGCCCGGCGGACGAGCCGCCGGTGATCGTCGAGGTCGCCGGCACCAAGGTCGGCCTGATGACCTGCTACGACGTGCGCTTCCCCGAGCTGGCCCGGCTGCTCGTGGACGCCGGCGCCGAGGTGCTCGCCCTCCCCGCCGCCTGGGTGCGCGGCCCGGCCAAGGAGCGCCACTGGGAGGTCATGACCGCCGCGCGCGCCCTGGAGAACACCTGCTGGGTCGCGGCGAGCGGGGAGTGCGGCCCCCGCAACATCGGCAACAGCCTGATCGTGGACCCCCTCGGCACCGTACGCTCCCGGCTCGCCGCGGTCCGCGGCCTGGCCTGGGCCGAGGCCGACCCGGACATGACGGCGGCGGCCCGTCGCACGCTGCCCGTCCTGGCCAACCGGCGCTTCGCCGTCGACCCGACCGTCCTTCCCCTCGGAGCCCACTGATGCGTGTGATGAGATCCCCGAAGAGCGTGGCCCTGCTGGCCACCGCCGCCCTCTCCTGTTGTCTTGTCCTCACCGGCTGCGGCACCAACCCGCCCCAGGCCGGGGGCGCCACCGGCACCACCACCGGGGCCACGGCCGAGGCCGCGGGGGCCCGGCTCACCGAGGACAAGGCGCTGCACGCGCTGCTACCGGAGAAGAACCGTGACTCCGGCACGCTGGTCTCCGTCAACAACGGCTCCTTCCCGCCGTACGAGATAGCCGGTTCCGACGGTCACAGCCTCACCGGTGCCTCCGCCGACCTGTCCACCTCGCTCGAACAGCTCCTCGGGGTGAAGATCGAGCACGTCACCGCCGATGGTCTGCCCAGCGAACTGACCGGCATCAAGGCGGGCCGCTACGACCTCGCGATCGGCCCCGTCGGTGACTTCAAGGAGCGCCAGGGCGCCAACGACTTCGTCGACTGGGTCAAGGAGTTCGTCGTCTTCGCGGTGCCCAAGGGGAACCCGCGCTCCCTCAACACCCTCGACGACACCTGCGGCCGGCGGATCGCGGTCATGGGCGGCGGCTCCGCCGAAGGCGTGATCAGGACGCAGTCCGAGAAGTGCGTCAAGGACGGCAAGGCGGCCGTACAGGTCCAGTCCTACAAGGACCAGCCCGGCTCCATCCTGGCCGTGCGCTCCGGCCGGGCCGACGCGTTCTTCTCCTCGCAGGCACCGCTCACGTACTTCGTGTCCCAGGCCAAGGGCGACCTCGAACTGGCGGGCACCGGCCGCTCCAACGGTTTCAACGACCTCTACCAGGGCGCCGTCGTCGCCAAGGACTCACCGCTGCGCGACGTGCTCCTGAAGGCCGTCCAGAAGCTGATCGACAACGGCACGTACGGACAGATCATGAAGAAGTGGGGCCTGTCCGCCAATCAGATCGACAGGCCCGGCGTCAACCTCGGCGGCGCCGCATGAACACCGTGAGGAGGTGAGCCGACCATGGCCACCACTGACGCTCCCCCGCCCATGACCGGCGAGGACCCGGCGAAGTCCGGTTCCGGACCCGGTTCCGCCGGCCGGTCCGGCCCGGTCCCCACCGTGGACACCGTGGACGTCGCCGGGGCCAGCCCGGTCCGGCATCCCCTGCGCTGGCTCTCGGTGCTGGTCCTCGCGGTCCTCGCCGCCCAGCTCACGCACTTCCTCGTGACCAACGCCAACTTCGAATGGTCCACGGTCGGCAGCTACTTCGGCGCCCAGGTCATCGGCCAGGGCATCGCCACGACCGTCGAACTGACCGTGGTGGCCATGCTCATCGGCATCGTCGGCGGCGTACTCGTCGCGGTCGGCCGGATGTCGGAGAACCGGGTACTGAGCGCCGTGTGCGGCGCGTACGTCTGGTTCTTCCGCGGCATCCCCGTCCTGGTCCAGCTCGTGTTCTGGTACAACCTGTCCGCGCTGCTGCCCAGGATCTCCTTCGGGGTGCCGTTCGGCCCCGAGTTCGTCAGCGGCCAGACCAACTCCCTCATCACCCCGCTGCTCGCCGCCATCCTCGGTCTCGGCCTCAACGAGGCCGCGTACATGGCGGAGATCGTGCGCGGCGGGCTGCTCGGTGTCGACCCCGGCCAGTCGGAGGCCGCGGCGGCGCTCGGCATGGGCCGGGCGCGGATCCTGCGGCGGGTCGTGCTGCCGCAGGCGATGCGGTTCATCGTGCCGCCCACCGGCAGCCAGGTCATCAACATGATGAAGGCCACCTCGCTGGTGAGCGTCATCGCGCTGGCCGATCTGCTCTACACCGTGCAGTCGATCTACAACCGCACCTTCGAGACCATCCCGCTGCTGATCGTGGCCTGCCTCTGGTACCTGGTGATGACGTCCGTGCTGTACGTCGGCCAGTCGTTCATCGAGCGGTACTACGCGCGCGGGGCGACCCGTAACGCCCCGCAGGGGTTCTGGGACTTCGCCTTCTTCCGGCGGCGGGCCGCCGGAAGGGCGCCCGTCGCCGGGGAGCGGGACGCGGGGCACGAGCAGGAGGAGAGGACACCATGACGAAGGACAGCCTGACGAAAGCCCCGGAGCCCGCGCCTTCGGACGCGCCTTCGGACGCGGCCGGCCCGCCGCTCGTCATGGCACGGGGCGTGCACAAGAGCTTCGGCCATCTGGAGGTGCTGCGCGGCATCGACCTCGACGTCCACGCGGGCGAGGTCGTGGTGCTGCTGGGCCCGTCCGGCTCCGGCAAGTCGACGTTCCTGCGGTGCGTCAACCACCTGGAGCGGATCGACTCGGGCTCCGTCCACGTCGGCGGACAGCTCATCGGCCACCGCCGCTCGGGCACCCGCGTCCACCATCTGCGTCCCGCCGAGGTGACCCGGCAGCGCCGCGACATCGGCATGGTCTTCCAGCACTTCAACCTCTTCCCGCACCTGACGATCCTGGGCAACGTCACGGAGGCGCCGGTGGGCGTGCTCCGCGTACCCAAGGCGGAGGCCCGGCGGACGGCGCTGGAACTGCTGGAGCGGGTGGGTCTCTCCGACAAGGCCGACGCCTACCCGCGCCAGTTGTCCGGCGGCCAGCAGCAGCGGGTGGCCATCGCCCGCGCGCTCGCGATGCGGCCGAAACTGATGCTCTTCGACGAGCCGACCAGCGCCCTGGACCCGGAACTCGTCGGCGAGGTCCTGGCCACGATGCGCGATCTGGCGCGCGACGGGCTCACCATGCTCGTGGTGACGCACGAGATCGGCTTCGCGCGGGAGGTGGCCGACCGGGTGGTGTTCATGGACGGCGGCCGGGTGCTGGAGAGCGGCACGCCCGAAGAGGTACTGGACCACCCGTCCAACCCGCGGACCAGGGCGTTCCTCTCCCGCTTCCTCTGACCACCCGCCTCGGCGGCCGTCTTCAGGAGGCCGCTCCCACCACCTCCAGCGCCCGGTCCACATCAGCGGCGGTGTTGTAGAGGTGGAAGGCGGCCCGCAGCGAACCCGCCCGGACCGCGACCGCCACCCTGGCCTGCCGGAGATCGGGGTGGCGGTGGTCCAGCCCCGGTACGCAGACGACGGCTGAACCCCCGGCGGCCACGGGTGCGTGGCCCAGGGAGGTCAGCCCCGTACGGAAGCGGTCGGCGAGGGCGGTGGCGTGGGCGTGGATCCGGCCGACGCCGATCTCCTCCAGGAGGGCGAGGGACCGTTCGGCGCCGTGGTACGAGAGGAAGGACGGCGACGCGTCGAAGCGGCGCGCCGAGTGCGCCAGCTCCCCTACGGGACCGTAGACGCTGCCCCAGCGGTCCTCGCCCGCGCCCCAGCTCGCGTGGATCGGCACCAGCGATTCCTGCGCCTCCTCGGTCACGGTGAGGAAGGACGTGCCGCGCGGGCAGCACAGGAACTTGTAGCCGGCGGTGACGGTGTAGTCGTACGCCCCCGCCTCCAGCGGCAGCCAGCCGGCCGACTGGCTGGCGTCCAGCAGCGTACGGGCGCCGTGCGCCGCGGCGGCGGCCCGTACCGCCGCCGCGTCGGCGAGTCTGCCGTCCGCCGACTGAACGCCGGAGAAGACGACGAGCGCGGTCTCCGGCCGTATCTCCTCGGCCAGCCTCTCCAGCGGGACGTACCGCGGCCGGAGGTCGCCA
Source organism: Streptomyces sp. NPDC059092 (assembly GCF_042756365.1). Lineage (NCBI taxonomy): Bacteria > Bacillati > Actinomycetota > Actinomycetes > Kitasatosporales > Streptomycetaceae > Streptomyces > Streptomyces sp. NPDC059092. Next base: position 42,636 of record NZ_JBHZEJ010000064.1, on the reverse strand, counting down.
CGGACCGCGAAGGGCGTCGGGAGCGAGCTGAACTCGCCCTCGGGCAGAAGGACTTCGGCACCCGGCCGGAGCGAGGCGGCGATCATCCCGATGTGTACGGAGACCGCGCCGCCGGTCGCGACCCGCTCGGCCGGCACCCCGGCGAGCCGGGCGAAGGAGGCGCGGGCGGCGTCCAGGACCTCGAAGCTCCCCGGCCCCTCCCCGCCCCGCCCGGTCGCGTTGGCCTCGGCCAGCTCCTGGACGGCGGCGACGGCCCGGCGGGGCAGCAGACCGCAGGTCGAGGTGTTCAGATACGTCATGTCCGGCGCGAACTCTGTGCTCACCAGGGTGTCCATGCGCTCCACCCTGTAAGCCCGGCGTCCCCCGGTCAATCACGTATTGCTGAAGGGTGGACCTCAGCGTTCCTTACGCACCGGCTCCGGCCTGCGTACGGCTGTCCCACGCCTGCTCCAGCGCCTGCGTGAACAGCTCGGCCGGCTGGCCCCCGGAGACCCCGTACCTCCGGTCGAGCACGAAGAACGGCACCCCGTTCGCGCCCAGCTCCGCCGCCTCGCGCTGGTCGTCCCGTACCTCGGCGGCGTACGCGTCGGGATCGGCGAGCACCCCGCGCACCTCGGCGTCCTCCAGCCCCGCCTCGACCGCGAGCCCCACCAGCGTGTCCTCGTCGAAGACGGAGCGCTCCTCGGCGAAGTTGGCCCGGTAGACGAGATCGAGCAGCGCGTCCTGGCGGCCACGGGCCTTGGCGAGATGGAGCACCCGGTGGATGTCGAAGGTGCTGCCGTAGTCACGGCCCTCGACGCGGTAACCGAGCCCCTCGGAGCGGGCGTTGGAGGCGACGTTCTCCTCCATCGCGCGCGCCTCCTCACGGGTGCGCCCGGTCTTGGCCGCGAGCATGTCGATGACGGTGCCGGTCTCCCCCTTGGTCAGCCGGGGGTCCAGCTCGAAGGACCGGTGCACGACCTCCACCTCGTCACGGTGCGCGAACCCGGCCAGCCCCTTCTCGAAGCGGGCCTTGCCGATGTAGCACCAGGGACAGGCGATGTCGCTCCATATCTCCACGCGCATGTGTCTGATTCCCTCCGGGGTCACGTCCGCCGCGATCGCGCCCCGGTACGGGTACGGCGACCGCGCTCTGCCGGTACGGAGGCACCCTCCGCCCCCTGTGGCAACGCGCCCCGCCGGTGGCTCATTCCCTCACAGCATGTGGTGCGGCACCTGGTGGATGTAGAAGGCTCCGCAGCCGTGGCAGAGGGGCTGTCCGCCGGGGGTGCCCCACAGGTCGGCGGACTGGGTGGCGGCGGCCGGGTCGAGGTCGCGTCCGCAGAGGGCGGTCATCTCGCCGGCGCGTGTCATGTGCCAGACGAAGAACCGGGGTTCGGAGTCATGGGGCGAGGCGCCCTCCTCGTACTCCGCGCGCATTTCGTAGTCCATGGTGTATCTCCTGACCTGCGCCATGACCGGGGAACCGAGCCGGGGACGTAAATGCCCCGTCCGGCTCAGCGGGCCTGACGGGGCGGGAACACCGTCCTCCGGGTGAGGTCACCCGGAGGGACCGTCGGTCGGGAGGTCCGTCAGGAGAAGACCACGGAGCGCAGCTTGAGCCGCGCGGACGCGGAGCCGCCGGGGCGGAGCGTGTAGTGCTCGCCGTCGCAGTCCGGCCCGGTGAAGACCGTGGCGCTGGAGTCGGTGCGGTTGCGCGGCGAGTGGGCGGGCGGTACGTACTCGCCGGCCGCCTCGGGGATCGTGATGCACTCCCGGCTCTCGGGGTCCACCAGCACGCCGAGGCGGGGCTCCCCCGCGATGTCCGTGTAGACGTAGCTGAAGGTGCCCTCGGCGGCCGAGGCCGGACCCGGGAGGGCGACGAGCAGGGTGAGGGCGCCGACGGCGGCGGCCAGCGTGGTGCGCAGACGCATGCGGGGGAACTCCTTTGTCGTGCGGGGCCTTGAGGCTGCACGACGCCGGCCGGGCATACGGGCGGATCAGCGCGATGTCACCCGAAAGCGGTCGCGGAAACGTTCCGCCCTCACCCGTCCGAGGGCGGCGAGTCGGTACGTCGGTGACTCCGGTGGTCCGCGGGACGGCGGGTCAGCGACCGCCGGAGACCCGCAGGACCGTGCCCGTGGTGTACGAGGCGTCGGCGGAGAGCAGCCAGGCGACCGCGGCGGCGATCTCCGCCGGGGCACCGGGGCGGCGCAGCGGGATCCCGGGGGCCGCACGCTCCGCGCGGCCGGGGTCGCCCATGGTGGCGTGCATGTCGGTCTCGACGAGGCCGGGCGCCACCGCGTTGACCCTGATGCCGTCGGGGCCCAGCTCCTTGGCGAGGCCGACGGTCAGGGCGTCGACGGCGGCCTTCGAGGCGGCGTAGTGGACGTAGTCGCCGGGGCCGCCGAGCGTGGCCGCCGCCGAGGAGACGTTGACGATCGCGCCGGAGCCGAGGGCCGTCATCTCCCGGGCGGCCCGGCGGCAGCAGAGCAGTACGCCCAGGAGGTTCACGTCCAGGACCCGGCGCAGGTCCTCGGTGCGTGCGTCCGCGAGCCGGCCCAGCGGGCCGGTCACGCCGGCGTTGTTGACCAGGCCGGTCACCGGTCCGAGCGCCGCGGCGGCGGTGTCGAAGAGCCGCTCCACGTCGGCCTCCTCGGCGGTGTCCGCCCGTACGGTCACACAGCGGGCGCCCGCCGCGCGCACCGAGGCCGCGGTCCCCTCGGCCGCCTCGGGGTGGCTGACGTACCCGAGGGCCAGGTCGTGGCCGTCGGCCGCGAGCCGGAGGCAGGTCGCGGCGCCGATCCCTCGGCTGCCGCCCGTGACGATGGTGACCGGACGTGACACGTGATGCCTCCTGGGGGCGGCGGTGGGCAACGGCTCGGCCGACGACCTTGGCGCTCCCATCATTGTGCGCCGCGAGAACGCCCCTGCCCCACCGCGCGGGCGCGCGGTGGGGCAGGGGAGGAAGAGGTGAGCGGGCTCAGCTCTCCGGGCGGCCGTCGACGCGGCGCGGCAGGTCCAGCGGGTTCTCGTCGCGCAGCTCCGGCGGGAGCAGCGCGGCCGGCGTCGACTGGTACGAGACCGGGCGCAGCCAGCGCTCGATCGCCGTGGCGCCGACCGAGGTGGAGGTGGAGGTGGTCGCCGGGTACGGGCCGCCGTGGTGCTGCGCGGGGGCGACCGCGACGCCGGTGGGCCAGCCGTTGACCAGGACGCGACCGGCCAGCGGGGTCAGCTCGGCAAGGAGTTCGGTGGCGCCCGGCTCGGTGCCGTCGGCCTCCTCGTCGGCGAGCTGGAGGGTGGCGGTGAGGTTGCCCGGGAGGCGGGAGAGGATCGAGGTGACCTCGTCCGTGGAGGTGTACCGGGCGACGACCGTGACCGGGCCGAAGCACTCCTCCAGCAGCAGGTCGTGCGGTCCCTCCGCCGTGAGCAGCTCGGCGGGCAGGGTCAGGAAGCCCGCGCTGACGGTGTGCTCGCCGCCCGCGCCGGGCGTGATGGGGGCGTCCACGCCGGGGAGCGCGGCCCGTTCGGCCACGCCCGCGACGAAGGCGTCGCGCATCCGGTGGTCGAGCATCACGCCGGGCTCGGTCTCGCTGACCGCCGTGGTCAGCGACTTGAGGAGCCGGTCGCCCGGCTCACCGGCCGGGGCCAGGACGAAGCCCGGCTTGACGCAGAACTGGCCGACACCCAGCGTCATCGAACCGGCCAGCCCGGCGCCGATCTCCTCGGCGCGCCCGGCGGCGGCGGCCTCGGTGATCACGACGGGGTTGAGGGAGCCCAGTTCGCCGTGGAAGGGGATGGGGGCGGGCCGGGCCGAGGCCGCGTCGAAGAGGGCGCGCCCGCCGCGTACGGAGCCGGTGAAGCCGGCCGCCGACACCAGCGGGTGGCGGACCAGTTCGACCCCGGCCTCGAAGCCGTGGACGAGGTTCACCACGTCTTCGGGCAGCCCCACCTGGGCGGCGGCCCTGCGCAGCAAGGAGACGCACAGCTCGGAGGTGGCGGGGTGGTCGGGGTGCGCCTTGACGACGACCGGGCAGCCGGCCGCGAGGGCGCTCGCGGTGTCGCCGCCGGGCACGGAGAAGGCGAACGGGAAGTTGCTCGCGGAGTAGACGGCGACGACGCCGAGCGGCACCTTGTAGCGGCGCAGGTCGGGCCAGGGCGGGGTGCGGTCGCCGTCGGCGTGGTCGATGCGTACGTCGAGGAACGCGCCCTCGTCGACGACCTCGGCGAAGGCCCGCAACTGGGCCGTGGTGCGGGCCAGCTCGCCGGTGAGGCGGACGGGCCCGAGGGCGGTCTCGGCGTCCGCCGCCTCGATGACGTGCTCGCCGGCGGCGTCGAGCAGGTCGGCCGCCGTACGGAGCAGGGCGGCGCGCACCGTACGGTCCGCGAGCGCTCCTCTGACGGCGTGCGCGCCCCGGACCGCGCTGTCCACCTCCGCGGCCGTGGCCTCCTGCGCGACCTGCTCACGCGGCTTCCCCGTTCGGGGGTCGACACTCCAGACTGGTGCTGCTGCCACCGCGGCTTCCTTCCCGACTCACGTACGTACGGACCACTCACCGTCATCGGTGCCCCGATCCCGATACTGTTCGGTATTCTGAACAGGGTTCCTGATAGTGAATGTGCAAGGACTCTATTTCCGCACGTTCTGTGTGGTCAAGAGCGGTCAAGTGGGCAAGACGAGCGGGCCAGAAGAGGCGAGGGACGATGTCGGCTGCGGAAACCGGTGGAGCGCAAGTCAAGTCCGCGGTGCGGACGGTCGAGCTGCTCGAATACTTCGCCGGGCGCCCCGGCATGCACTCCCTGGCCAGCGTCCAGGAGGCGGTCGGCTACCCCAAGTCGAGCCTCTACATGCTGCTGCGCACGCTGGTCGAGCTGGGCTGGGTGGAGACGGACGCGACGGGGACGCGGTACGGCATCGGCGTACGGGCGCTGCTGGTCGGCACGTCGTACATCGACGGGGACGAGGTCGTGGCCGCCGCGCGGCCGACGCTGGACCGGCTGTCGGACGAGACCAGTGAGACCATCCACCTCGCGCGTCTCGACGGCACCAATGTGGTCTATCTCGCCACCCGCCAGTCCCAGCACTATCTGCGGCCCTTCACCCGCGTCGGCCGCCGGCTGCCCGCGCACTCGACCTCGCTGGGCAAGGCGCTGCTCGCGACGCACAGCGACGAGCAGGTGCGCAAGCTGCTGCCGGAGACGCTGCCCGCGCTGACCGAGCACACCATCACGGACCGCGAGCTGCTGATCGAGGAGCTGCACGCCGTGCGCGAGCAGGGGTACGCCGTGGACCGCGAGGAGAACACCCTGGGGCTGCGCTGCTTCGGGATCGCGATCCCGTACCGGACGCCGGCGCGGGACGCGATCAGCTGCTCGGTGCCGGTGGCCCGGCTCACGCCCGCGCACGAGCAGATGATCAAGGACACGCTGTTCGACGCGCGTGACCGGCTCACGCTCGCCACGCGGCGGCTCTGAACCCCGGGACGCCCAGGAGTGACCGCGCCCCCAGGATGAAGAGTTCCTGAGAAGCGCCCTCAGGTGGAACGCGGTCACCTCCCCGCTCGTCCCTGATACGGGATGAACAAGACGATCAGACACACAGCGGTCATCTGCCTGTCCCTGGTGCTCGCCCTCCTCGTGCGGGCGACCTGGGTCCAGGCGTACGAGGCCAAGGCGCTCGCGGACGACACGCACAACCGTCGTACCGCCATCGCCCAGTACGCGCGGCCACTGGGCGACATCATCGTGGCCGGTTCGCCGGTCACCGGCTCCGCGAGGACGAGCGGGAGCGATCTGGAGTACAAGCGGACGTACCAGGACGGCGCGCTCTACGCGCCCGTCACCGGCTACAGCTCGCAGGCGTACGGCTCCACCCAGCTGGAGGGCATCTACGCGGATGTCCTCGACGGGACGGACAGCCGGCTCCAGAACCCGCTCGGCGCGCTCATGGGCGGATCGACCCGGCCGGGCGACGTGCTGACGACGGTCGACCCCGCCGTGCAGCGCGCCGGATACGCCGCGCTCGGCTCCAACAAGGGCGCCGCCGTCGCGATCGACCCGAAGACCGGCCGTGTCCTCTCCGTGGTCAGCACCCCCTCGTACGACCCCACGGAGATCAGCGGGACGACGGACGGCGCGGCGTGGCGCAAGCTCACCGGGGACACGGACAAGCCCATGGTCAACCGCGCCCTGCGGCAGCCGCTGCCGCCGGGATCGACGTTCAAGCTGGTCGTCGCGGCGGCGGCGCTGGAGGACGGTCTCTACAGCTCGGTGGACGAGGCGACGGACAGCCCCGACCCGTACACGCTGCCCACGACGTCCCAGGACCTGGGCAACGAGAACACCTCGGCGCCGTGCGAGAACGCCACCATCCGCACGGCTCTGCGTTACTCCTGCAACACCGTCTTCGCGAAGATGGCCGACGATCTCGGGCAGGACAAGGTGCGCGCCATGGCAGAGAAGTTCGGGTTCAACGACACGGCGCAGGACATGCCGGTCCGCGCCTCGGCGAGCGTCTACCCGTCCGGCATGGACAAGGCGCAGACGGCGCTGACGGGCATCGGTCAGTTCGATGTGACGGCGACGCCGCTCCAGATGGCGATGGTGTCGGCCGCGCTGGCGAACGACGGGCTGATGGCCGCGCCCCACATGGTGTCGAAGGTCGTGAGCGCGAGCGGCGACACCCTCCGGTCGTACCCGGACGGGGACACGACCCGGATCGTCTCGTCCACGACGGCGGAGCAGTTGCGCAGCGCGATGGTGACGGTCGTCGAGGACGGCACCGGGACGAACGCGAGGATCGACGGCGCCGAGGTGGGCGGCAAGACGGGCACCGCGCAGCACGGGGTGGACAACAGCCGCACGCCGTACGCCTGGTTCACGTCGTACGCGAAGGACTCCTCCAGCGGCAAGGAGGTGGCGGTCGCGGTGGTCGTGGAGGACTCGGGAGCGGCCCGCTCGGAGGTCAGCGGCAACGGGCTGGCCGCGCCGATCGCGCAGAAGATGATGAAGGCGGCGCTGAAGTGACCCGTCCGTCCTGAAGCGGCCCGCGCCGACGGCCCTTGAGCCGCCCTAAGGGTCCTCAGGGTTCGCGGGTCCCTCGTCGTGGCGGGAAGTAGGTCGTTCTCCCCATGCGGCGGGCCGCTCCTCAGCGGCCACACTGGCGCCCGGTGACCGGCCCGCCTCCCCGCCTCTCCGGCGGGGCGGTGCGGCCCGGCGGAGAGGCGGGGCGCCATGGGGTCGACGCGTGGGGGCGTGCTGCGGGACCGGAACGCGGCGCTCGCTCTCGCCGGGGTCGTCGTCTCCGGGTTCGGTACGTCCGCGCTGTGGCTGGTGTCGGGGATCTGGGTCAAGTCACTGACGGGGTCGGACAGTCTGGCCGCGCTCACGGTCTTCGCGATGTGGGCGCCGGTGCTCGTGGGTCCGGTGCTGGGGGTGGTGGCCGACCGGGTGCGGCGGCGACCTCTGCTGATCGGCTGTCAGCTCGCCCTGGCGGTGCTGCTCACCGCGCTGCCCGCCGTCGACGGGGCGGACCGGCTCTGGATCCTGTTCGGTGTGCTGGTCGTGTACGGCGCGAGCGGGGTCGTCCAGGACGCGGCGGAGGCGGCCCTCGTCGCGACCGCCGTCGACCGGCGGCTGCTGGGCGACTTCAACGGGCTGCGGATGACCGCCAACGAGGGCATGAAGCTGCTGGCACCGCTCGCGGGCGCGGCGCTCTACGCACGGTACGGCGGCGGCCCGGTCGCCCTGCTCGACGCGGCGACGTTCGTGCTGGCCGCCGGCCTCTTCGCGCTGCTGCGGGTACGGGAGGACCGGCCGGCCCCGGGGCCGCCGGGCGCCTGGCGGTCCGGGCTCGCCGAGGGCGTCCGGCGGCTGCGGGGATCGCCGGCCGTCCGGCCGCTCGTGCTCGCCGCGTCGGCCACCATGCTGCTGGCAGGGGTCAACGGGGCGGTGATCCACGCCGTGATCGACCGGGGGCTCGGCCACGCGCCCCCGTACGCGGGGGTGCTGTACGCGGCGCAGGGGGCCGGGTCCGTGCTGACCGGGCTGCTGGGCGGCCCGCTGCTGCGGCGGCTGCCCGAGCGGGTGTACGCCGCCGCCGGGATCGCCCTGTTCGCGGTGTCCGTCGGGGCGCGGGCGCTGCCGTACGACGCGGTGGTGCTGGCGAGCGCCGTGGGCATCGGCATGGGGCTGCCGTGCGTGCTGATCGCCGCGCTGACGGCCGTCCAGCGGGAGACTCCGGACGCGGTGCTCGGCCGGACGGTGGCGAGCGCCAACACCCTGATGTACGTACCGAACGCGGTGGCGCTGGCGCTGGGCGCGGGGCTCGTCGCCGTCGTCGGCCACACCGTACTGCTGCCGGTGGCCGGGGCGGCCGGGCTGCTCGTGGCCGGGTGGCTCCTGCGGGCGGCGCCGGCCGCGGACGGGACCGAGGGAAGCGAACGGGCTGAAGAGGCTTTAGGGGGCTGACAGGGACTGAAGGGGCTGACCGGGCTCCGGGCTCACCCGGGTAGCCGGGACAGCGCCGCCGTCACCGCCTTCAGGTCCGCGTCCGAGGCGAGGCCCGCGTGGTAGAGGCGCAGTTCGGTCGCGCCCAGCTCCGCGGCGTGCGCCGCGTCCTCGGCGAGGGCGGCCGGGTCGCCGCCCATGCCGCTGACGACGCCGAAGTTGGCGGCCAGTACGGAGGTCGCGGTGCGGTGGCCGGCGAACGGGCCGAGCATCGCCGCCGCCGCGCCGCCGGTGCAGGGCAGGACGACGCCGTCCGCGACGCCCAGGATGTGCGCCGGGTTCACGCCCGGGTTGGCGCCGACGCGGTACGGGGTGGGGTCGGCGTGCAGCAGCACCTGGAATCCGGGGTGGGCCTCCGCCCGTACGGCCGCGACGGCCGCCTCCTGGAGCCCCTGGGCGACGCCGCGGCGCCAGGTGGCGGCGAGGGCCGCTAGATCCGCGCCGAGCAGCTTCTCGACGGCGGTCCAGCCGCTCTCCTGGGATCCCGTGGCCCACACCGGATCCAGGGCGCGCCGTACGGCGGCGGCCAGTTCGTCCGGGGCCGCCCCGAGGCCCGCGTACCCCTGCCGGCAGACCTCGCAGAAGCAGAGCGACATCAGGTACTGCGCGGCGTCCCCGAGGCCGACGCCCGCGGTCTTGTCGTGGGCGTGCAGATGGCCCAGTCCGTACCAGCCGCAGGACTCCAGCTCGGTGCCGCCGGTGCCGGGGCGTACGGCGGCCTCGGCGGCCAGCTCCGTCAGGTAAGCGGCGACGGCGGGGCGCGCGATGCACGGCGCCCAGGGGTAGCGGTCGCCGTAGGCGTTCACCACGGAGGTGTCGGGACGCTCGGCGCCGAGGCGGGAGTTGTGCGCGAGGACGACCCAGCTGTGCACGTCGAGCCCGGCGCCGGCCAGCGCCTCCGCGGCCTCACTGTAGGCGTCGCCGGGTGCCCAGGCACCGGACGGGTACGGGCGCGGCTCACGGTCCGCCCAGCGGGCGGGGTCCGGCGGGTAGAGGACGGCGGCGTGCTCGGCGGTGACGATCCGGTGGCGGGGATGGCGCGGGGTCAGGGCGCGGGTGGAGTGGTAGGCGGCGGCGAGGGTGACCTGCTGGACGCCGAGGTCCGCGATCCTGGCGGGGGCGTCGAGGTCGCCCACCACGTCCCAGGGATAGACGAAGGCGGAAGTCTTCACGCGTCCTCCTCGGCGCGGTCGCCGGACTCGCCGGACCTGACGGACCGAACGGACCCGCCGGACCCGCCGTCCTCCGTGGTGTCCGGGAGCAGCGTACGGCCGTGCTCGACGAGTTCCGCGAGGGCCTTGAGGTGGTCGGCCCGGGGTTCGCGCAGCGGGGGCCGTACCTCGCCGACGTCCAGACCGCCGAGCCGTACCCCGGCCTTGACCAGCGAGACGGCGTAGCCACGGCCCAGGTTGCGCAGTTCGACCAGCGGTACGAAGAAGCCGTCGAGCAGCCGGACGGCCGTCGTGTCGTCGCCGGTGGTCAGCGCCCGGTGGAAGGCGAGGGCGATGTCGGGGGCGAAGGCGAAGACCGCGGAGGAGTAGAGGGTGATGCCGAGGCCCCGGTAGGCGAGGCCGGTGAGTTCGGCGGTGGGCAGGCCGTTGAAGTACAGGAACTCGCGCCCGGGCAGTTCGCGGCGGACGGTGCTGACGACGCGCTGCATCAGGTCGAGGTCGCCACAGCCGTCCTTGAGGCCGATGATCTTCTCGACCCGGGCCAGCTCGACGACGGCCGCGGGCGTGAAGACGGCGTTGTCGCGCTGGTAGACGATGGTCTCCAGGGACGTGGCGGCGGCCAGTTCGGTGTAGTGGCGTACCAGGCCCTCCTGGTCGGCGGCGACCAGATAGGGCGGCATGGCGAGCAGCCCGTCCGCGCCCTCCTCCTCGGCGATCCGCGCGTACCGCACGGCGAGGGCCGTGCCGTAGCCGGCGCCCGCCACGACGGGGACGCGGCCCGCGGCCTCCTCGACGGCGGCGGCGACGCACCGGCGGTACTCCTCCGGGTCCAGCGCGTGGAACTCGCCGGTGCCGCAGCACGCGAAGACCGCGGCGGCGCCCGCGTCGACACCGCCGCGTACGTGCGCGCGGTAGGCGTCGAGGCCGAGGCCGCCGTCAGGACCGTACGCGGTGACGGGGAAGAACAGCGGCCCGGCCACACGGGTGAGGCGGGCGGCGAGCGGGGCTGAGGTCACGGGCGCTCCCTGGCCGTGGGGCGAGCGTTGATGGCTCGTGCATCACTCTGATCGACGTCCATATGTCTGAACGGCGCCACGCTAGGCCAGCCTTGAGGGGCCGGTCAAGACGGGATACCGCAACGCGGGGGCGGATTCGCACCCTGGGGGCGACACTTGACGAGGGCGCGGCACGCTGCCTATTTTGTCCACGCATGTGAATTCTGTCTACGAATCTGAGTATTCTCCGAACCGTCGAGGAGATTCCGCCCATGCCCGCACCCCGAACCGTCCTGCTCACCGGCGCCGCCGGCGGCCTCGGCACCCTGATGCGGGGCCTGCTGCCCGCGTACGGCTACGAGCTGCGGCTCCTCGACGCCACACCCATCGAGGGCGAGCCGGACGCCATCACGGCGGACCTGGCGGACACGGCGGCGCTGCGCGAGGCGGTGTCGGGCGTCGACGCGGTCATCCACCTCGCGGGCATCTCGCTGGAAGCCTCCTTCGACAAGATCGTGCGCGCCAACGTCGAGGGGACGTACAACCTCTACGAGGCGGCACGCGAGGCGGGCGTGCGGCGCACGGTGTTCGCCTCCAGCAACCACGCGGTCGGCTTCACCCCGCGCCCCGAGCCCGGCGAGCCGCTGATCCCGATCGACACGCCGCGCCGCCCCGACACCTTCTACGGGCTCTCCAAATGCTTCGGGGAGGACCTGGCGCAGCTCTACTGGGACCAGCACGGCCAGGAGACCGTCTCCGTACGGATCGGCTCCTGCTTCCTGGAGCCCACCTCCGTACGGATGCTCTCCATCTGGCTGAGCCCCGGCGACTGCGCCCGGCTCTTCCACGCGGCGCTCACCGCCGAGGACGTCGGCCACACCACCGTCTACGGCTCGTCCGCCAACACCCGGCTGTGGTGGGACCTGACGACGGCGCGCGCGCTCGGCTACACGCCGCAGGACGACTCGGAGCAGTACGCCGAGAAGCTGATCGCGGAACAGGGTGAGGCCGATCCGGCGAACCCGGCGCACACACGGCTGGGCGGAGCCTTCACCACCGACCCGCCGCGGTGGCCGTACTGAGGCTCCCTCAGAGGCCGGGCGGAGGGTGCCCGCAGGCGGTGGCGGGGGGGGTCGCCGGAGGTCACGAAGGCGGCCGAAGGTAAGGGAACGGCAAAGCGGGGTCGTTCGTTACGTCTGGCATGACAGCTATGACCCCTGGCTCGAACATCCCCCTTCCCACCGCCCATGTCGCGGTGGACGTCGCCGCTCCCGTGCGGCTCGACGTATCGGGCCTGCTGCTCACCGCCGACGGCAAGGTGCGCTCAGACGACGACTTCATCTTCTACAACCAGCCGGCGGGCCCCGGCGTGAGCTACCGCTCCGGCGGGGGTTCGGCGCCCGACGCGATCGTCGTCGACACCACCGCCGTCCCCGCCGGCATCGAGAAGATCGTCGTCACCGCGAGCCCGGACGCGGCGGGGCAGAGCTTCCAGGGCATCGAGCCCACGGCCACGATCCGTGACGCCTCCACGGGCAGCGCGCTGGCCACGTTCACCCCGCCCCGGCTGGGCGCGGAGACGGCCCTCGTGATCGTGGAGATCTATCTCCGCAACGGCGCCTGGAAGGCCCGCGCGGTCGGGCAGGGGTACGTGAACGGGCTGGCCGGGATCGCCACCGACTTCGGCGTCTCCGTCGAGGAGCCCGCCCCGGCCTCGGCGCCCACCCCGGCCCCCGCGCCCGCGATCGCCGACCCCCGGGTCGCCGCTCCCCCGGTCCCGGCCACCCCGCCCCAGGCACCCGCCGCGCCCGCGCCCGGCAGCGGGAAGATCAACCTGGACAAGGGCCGGGTCAGCCTCCAGAAGAACCAGACGGTCTCGCTGGTCAAGGGCGGCGCCCCGCTGCTCAGCCGGGTGAAGATGGGCCTCGGCTGGGAGCCCGCGTACCGGGGCAAGGACATCGACCTCGACGCGTCCGTGATCGCCTACGGCCCGACCCGGAATCATCTCGACAGCTGCTACTTCGGCAAGCTCTCGATCCTGAACGGGGCGATCAAGCACTCCGGCGACAACCTCACGGGCGAGGGCGGGGGAGACGACGAGGTGATCGTCGTCGATCTCGGCAAGATCCCCGCCGAGGTGAGCGGCCTGATCTTCACGGTCAACTCGTTCTCCGGGCAGAAGTTCACCGAGGTGGCAAAGGCGTACTGCCGGCTGATCGACGCGGCGACCGACGAGGAGCTGGTGCGCTTCGACCTGACCACGGCCGAGCCGCAGACGGGCGTGATGATGGCGAAGCTGATCCGCCAGTTCTCCGGCGAGTGGGAGATGACCGGGCTCGGGGAGTTCGTGAAGTCCCGGACGGTCCGCGGGATGGTGAAGCCCGCCGCGAAGATCCTCTGACACCGGAAGATCCTCCGACATCGCCGGGAGACGCTCCGCCCCGTGCGCGCAGGGCGGAGCCCCCGGGCCGCCGCGGGTCCTGAAGGTCCGCTGCGGGCCCGGGGGCCGGGACGGACCTCAGAGCTTGGTGAGCTTGGCGAAGGGGCTCAGAATCCGCCCCTGTCGACCCGAGAAATCGATGAGCACTGCGTGTTCGCCCTCGACTCCGATGACTCTTCCCAACCCGAACTGGTCGTGGGAAACCCTGTCCCCCACATCGAACTGCTCGGGCGGGGGTGAGGCCGGGGCCTGGCGGTTGAAGGGACTGGACGGCAGGTGGCGCCGGGATCCGGCTGACTTTGTCATTACTTGGAGTATGCGCCCAAGGGGCCCTGCCGCGCCATGCCCGGCCCCGGACGAGCGGCCGGACGACCCGTTCCCGAGTCGTATGCGCCCCTTTCTCGCGCCCATTTCACTCCCCTTGCACTCCCCCGTCGACGCTCCTTCACCGCCGGGTGCGGCCACCCGGTCGGCGCACCCGATCGGCCATCCGACGGGCCCACCGGACCGGCGCGCTGGACCAGCTCATCCGAGCGGAGCGCCCCGCGAGAAGATTTCCGGGGCGCTCCGGGCACCGCGGTGACCGAACCGGGAGCGCGCGAGCGCCGCGCGGGTCCGGGGACCACCCTCCAGGCCCTGGACCCCACCACCGGCGAGGAGCGCCGGCGGCGGACGGCGCGGGCCGGCCGGGCCCGTACCGGCAAAGCGGCGGTCCGGGCCTACGGCAGCCCCGGACCCGGCGGCGTCAGCGGCGCGGCGAGCGCCGCCACGGGCCGGTGACGGCCAGCATGATGCCCGGTTCCTGGATATTGGCGAAAAGCGTGCGGCCGTCGGGCGAGAACACGACCCCCGTGAACTCGCTGTCGTTGAGGTCGTTGCGCGCGATGGGATAGGTCCGTCCGCTCTCCGTAGCGCCGAAGAGGTGCTGAAGCCCCTGGCCGTCCTCCGCGATGACCAGCCCGCCGTACGGCGAGACGGTGATGTTGTCGGGCCCGTCGAAGGCTCCGTCCTTCGTGGGATCGGGGTTGACGCCGAGCAGCACCTTGAGGGTGAGCGTGCGCCGCCTGGGGTGGTAGAACCACACCTGGCCGTCGTGCGGGGCCCCGGGGCTCTCGTCGCGGGCGTACGAGGAGACGAGGTACGCGCCGCCGTCCCCCCACCACATGCCTTCCAGCTTCCTGGCCCGGGTGACGTCCCCGGCGCCGAACTGCTCCCGTACCTCGACGGTCCGCGCGTCCCGTTCCGGTACGTCCACCCAGTCGACGCCGTAGACCGTGCCGATCCGTGTGGCCCGCGAGAGATCGTCGACGAACGAGCCGCCCGCGTCGAAGCAGCGCGGCGCCTGGAGGGCGCCCGCGTCGTCGGCGAGCCCGGCGAACCCGCCGCGTCCGTGCTTGAAGCCGTGCGGCGGGATCCAGCGGTAGAAGAGGCCGTTGGGGCCCGAGGCGTCCTCGGTGAGATACGCGTATCCGGTGCGGGGGTCGATGACGACGGCCTCGTGGTCGTAGCGGCCGAGCGCCTTGACGGGCCGCGGGTCACGGTTGGCGCGCCGGTCGTACGGGTCGACCTCGAAGACGTAGCCGTGGTCCTTGGTCATCCCGTTCTCGCCCGCGCGGTCGGTGTTCTCCTCGCAGGTCAGCCAGGTGCCCCAGGGGGTGCGTCCGCCGGCGCAGTTGGTCGACGTACCGGCGATGCCGACCCACTCGGCGGTCCGGCCGTCGGGGCGGGTCTCCACGACCGTGCAGCCGCCGGCCGCGGCGGGGTCGTAGACCAGGCCCTCGGTGAGCGGTACGGGGTGGGGCCAGTCGGACCTGGGGCCCTTCAGCTCGTGGTTGTTGACGAGCAGGGTGACACCGCGGCTGCCTTCGAACGTCGCGGTGCCGTCGTGGTTCGAGGGCGTGTACTCGCCGGTCTCCAGCCGGGTGACCCCGCTGTGGGTGATGACCCGGTACGTGAACCCGGCCGGCAGCGCGAGCATGCCCCGCGGGTCGGCGACGAGGGGCCCGTACCCCGGCTCGGGGACGGGCCCCGAGGCGACGTCGGGGCCGTCGTCGGCGGCGAGCGCGCCGGGCGCCGTCGCGAGCGCCCCCGCGGCGCCGGTGAGGACGAGTCCGGCGCCGGTGAGCGCCGATCTTCCGGTGAATTCCCTGCGGGTCAGCGGCATGGTGGCTCCTGGGGACGGAAGGAGGGACCGGGGCGGGTACGGCGGGGAGCGGAGATTCGGGGTGCGGAGGTGCGGAGGTACGCTCCCCAGGCTGCCGCGCGTGCCTGAACGGCTGCTGAACACCGTCCGACGTCGAGAGGCGCCCCTCCATGAATCTCCCCGGCGGAAAGCCCGAGCCGGAGCCCGGGAACGAGCCCACGGCGGAGCCCGCCGCAAAGCCCGGGGCGCGGCTTGCGGCCACCAACCGCGGCGTGCTGGTCAGCGGCGCGTCCCGCGGCCTCGGCCGCGCCGTCTGCCAAGCCTTCGCCGCCCAGGGCGACCGGATCGCCGTCCACTACGGCAGCCGCTCCGCCGACGCCCGCGACACCCTGGAGTCCCTGCCCGGCGCGGGCCATGTGCTGGTCGGCGGCGATCTCTCGGACCCGGCGGAGGTGGCCCGCGTCGCGGACGAGGCGGCGGACGCGCTCGGCGGGATCGACGTCCTCGTCAACAACGCGGCGGTGAACGCGCCCCACCCCCTGCCCACGACGGACTACGAGGAGTGGACGGCGGCCTGGCAGCACCATCTCTCCGTCAACCTCCTGGCGACGGCGCTGCTCAGCCACCGCGCCGCGCACGGCATGATCGCCCGCGCCACGGCCGGCCGGATCGTCAACATCGGCTCCCGGGGCGCCTTCCGCGGCGAACCGGACCATCCGGCGTACGGGGCCACGAAGGCCGCCGTGCACGCCCTGGGCCAGTCCCTCGCGGTCTCCCTGGCCCCGTACGGCATCGGCGTCGCGTCGGTGGCGCCGGGCTTCTTCGAGACGGAGCGGGTGGCGTCCCGGCTGGCGGGCGAGGAAGGCGCAAGGATCCGCGCCCAGAGCCCGTACGGCCGGGTGGCCTCGGCCGACGAGATCGCGGAGGCGGTGCGCTGGCTGGCCTCGCCGGGCGCGGAGTGGTCGTCGGGAGCGGTCCTGGACCTGAACGGGGCGTCGCACCTCCGCTGAGGGGCACGGCCGGAGGGCGCGGGGCCCCGGGGCGTACGGTGACGAGTTGCCGCCAAGGCCCCGGGGGGGGCACATTCGGGACGGCACGACGTACGGCGCACGCGGCTCTGTTCTCCTGCGGCTCTGTGCTCCTGTTCCGGCCGCTCGTGCACCACACATCACGCTTCGGTGCCCCGAACGCGCCCCCGCACGCCGTCCCCCTTCACCGCCCGCCAGAGCCCTCGCGCTTGCCCTTCACCGCCCGCCAGAGCCTTCGCGACCGCTCAATTGCCGCCGCGCGAGCGCGCCTTGAACGCCGCCTTGCGCGCGTCCTTCGACACGGCCCGGTCCCGGTGCAGCCGGCCCATGGCCTCCAGGACGTCCGCCGTCGCCGGATGGTCCACCCGCCACGCCGCCTCGAAGAACCCGCTGTGCTGCCCCACCAGCCCCTCCACCAGTTCCTGGAGCTCGTCCGGCTCGCCCTCCGCGTCGAGTTGCGCGGCGATCGTGTCGACGGCCAGCCAGAAGATCATCGGCTCGGGCGGCGGCGGTACGTCCCCGGCACCGAGCTCCGCGAGCCAGACCCGCGCCAGACCGCCCAGTTCCGCGTCGTCCAGGACCTCCCGTACGGCCGCCTCGGCCTCCGCGCCGACGAGGGAGAGCGCCTGCTGACACTGGAGGCGGCGCAGCGGCGCGCCGGAGTCCCTGCCCCGTGCGGCGGCGAGGAGTTCGCGTACGGCTTCGAGGGGCGCCCGGCCGGTGAGCCACTGCTCCGTCTCGGCGCGGGCCGCCGCCTCGGGGAAGCGCGCGATACCGTCGAGGAGCGCGTGGGCGTCCTTGTCCGCGAGTTCGCCGACGACGGGCGCGGCGACACCCGCCTCCAGCATCCGGGACCTGATCCCGTAGAGCCCGAGCGGTGTCAGCCGGACCATGCCGTACCGGGAGAAGTCGTCCTCGTCCACCGGCGGCTCCTGGTCGGCGTCCTCCGCCATCAGGGCCTCGTCCACCGGTACGTAGGAGACGAGCCCGATCGGCTCCAGCACCCGGAACTGCTCGTCGAGGCGCATCATCGCCTCGGACACCTGCTCCAGGATGTCGTCCGTGGGCTCGCCCATGTCGTCGGGGACGATCATCGACGCGGCGAGGACGGGCAACGGCACGGAGATGTCCGTGCCGCCGCCTTCCGCGACGGTGAGCAGGTAGAGGTTGCCGAGGACGCCTTCGAGGAACTCCGCCTCCTCCTCCGGGTCCCAGTCGAGCGACTCGAAGTCGATCTCGCCGTCGTCGTCGATGGCCGCCGCGAGATCGTCGATCACGGGCACGGTGGCGTCCGCGAAGGCGACGTCCAGGGCGTCCAGCCAGAGGGAGAGGACGTCCTGTGGGGAGCCGGACGTGACCAGGGGGAGCTGCTCGCCCGCCGTGACGCTGCCCGTGGGCTCCTCCGCGCCGTCCGGGTGCGCGCCGTCCACGGGCTCGTCGAGGTCTTCGACGTCCACCAGTCCCGTGTCGACCGCGACGCGCCACGCCTCGCTCGCGTACGCCTCCCCGTCGCCCTCCGACATCTCGTCGCCGAGGCCGAGCTGTTCGGCCGCGGCGGGCAGTTGCTCGTCGACCAGCTCGCCCCCGGCGCTCACCCGTGTCTCCGGGCCCGCCCAGCGGGCGAGGCGTACGGCTCGGGCGAGCAGCGGCGCGGCGAGCGCGTCCCGGGCCAGTTCGGCGTCCGGGAGCAGCCGTACCGGCGGCAGGGTGGGGTGGTCTGCGGGCATCGGGTGGGTCTCCTTGTGGGGTACGGACAGCCGAAGGGTTCCCCAGCGTAGACGCTTTTGGACCCTTCCCACCCGGTTCATGTACCCGACAATCACCCTCCCCCGCGCCTGTCTTGGCCCGGCGGTGGCAGCACGGTCGTTCCCCCGCCCCCGGCCCTCGTCGGCCCGCTCCGTCAGGGGCGGTGTCACCGGCGGAGAACCGCCTGATCGCGGACGTGTGACGGGGCGCGGCAGCGCGCGCTCGATGCCGGGCACGGCGGCGTGCCGATCGTGACGGAGCCCACGCCGGGGCTCACGGCATCAGGGAGGGTGCTCGACCGTACGGACAGGGCGAGGCCTCCTCGCGGCACACCCCCGCGGCGCGCCCACGATCACCGTGCGCAGAGACGAAGCGCGGTGGAGGTCACCCCCTGGCCGGGGCGTCGTCCCGAGCCCCCGCCTCGCGCCCCCTTGCCCCCGGGCAAGTGCAAGCCACCCCGTATCCCCGTCGCCCCGTTCACCCCGTATCCCCGTACCCGCCCGCTCCCCCTTCCCCCATTTCCCCCTTCGCCGTTCAGCGGCGCGGTGTCAGACCACGACGTCGAACCACGGCCGGCGCGTGGTGGCCCAGTGCGCCACCCAGCCGGCGAAGCCGGCCCCGGCCGCCGGGTGGCCGAACGCCGCCCCGAACGGTGCCGCCCCGACATCGCTGATGTTCCATATCCGGCCACGCTCCGCACCCGTGACGACGAGATGCCAGTACATGCCGCAGCCGTCCGTGCCCAGCACCACACTGCCGTGGTTGCTCACCTCGTCGATGAGCGGCTCTATCTCCTCGTACGGCCGGGGGTCGTCCTCCCACACCCACGCCTCGGTGAGGGGGAACGGCTTCGCGAGCACCCGCTGCGTCTGGTCGCAGCCCCAGTCCTCGGGAAGCGCGGCCACCGGTATCAGCCCGTCGACGTCGGCGGGCCCCTCCGTGCAGCCGTCGCCTATCTCCGCGACCAGCGTGCGGTACGGCTCGGGCAGGACGATGCCCTGCTCACGCTCGAAGGCCCGCACGGCCTCCCAGCCCAGCGGCGGCAGCCGTCGCTCCGGCGGGAAGGCCGCGCGCAGCGCGTCGAGTTCGCCCCGGTCCGCTCCGCCCCGGTCGGCGTATTCGGTGTTCATGCTCTCCATGCCCTCCATGTCCCTCATTGGACCAGCACCCACTGACACTTCGACCCCTGCTACCCCGAAGCACCCTCCCGCACGCTGTTGTCGGGGGCGCCCTCGCCGTTGAGCCGTACGATATGGCCCCCTTCCGCCCCCGCGTACTCTTGTGTACGTCCCGGGGCGCGAGACCCGGCCACGGCGTCCTGTTCACACCGCGAGCGCCCGGCGGCTCCGCCTGCGGGAGCGTCCTGGCAGGTGGGCGCGGCGGGAGAGATACGGGCGGCGGTCCGGGCGGTGACGCCCGGCTCGGCGGAGGAACCGATGTCACGGCGCCCCCCGGGCGCCAGGATCGTCGTCAGCGTGAGCGGCACACGATCCTTGGCCAGAACCTCGGCACCCGGTGGCCCCTTGACGCGATAAGGCCCTTGGCCCCGGCTCGTCGGTGTGTCCGGCACGGCCCGCACCACCATGGCTGCGCCCGCGCCCCGCCCTCACCGCCCGATGCACGCGCACCACGCGATCCCCCTTCCCCCGTTCGGCCCATGCCCGAACTGCCTGTACGAGCCGCCGGTACGAGCTGAGGGACCTTTACCGATCATGCCAGACCGGCGGTAGACCACCGGATCCTTCAGCGTTACTTCACACCCACCCGAAGGAAATCTAAGTAGACCTTCACAGTCCGGTGGGCGGAGACTCCGGGCATGACGACTTCACGCCGCCCTTTCGGACGGGCTCTGTGCGCCATGGTCACCCCCTTCACCCCCTCCGCGGAGCTGGACCGGGCCGGTGCGCGCACGCTCGCCCGCCGTCTCGTGGACAGGGGATGCGACGGACTCGTCCTGAACGGGACCTCCGGGGAGTCCGCCACCACGACGGACGCCGAGAAGACCGCCCTGATCGAAGCCGTGTGCGCGGAGGTCGGCGACCGGGCGCACGTCATCGCGGGCGTCGGCAGCGCGGACACCCGGCACACCCTCGCGCTGGCGCGCGCGGCCGAACACGCCGGAGCGCACGGCCTGCTGGTGGTCACGCCGTACTACAGCCGCCCGCCGCAGGCGGACGTCGAGGCGCACTTCCTGCGGATCGCGGAGGCGGCGCGCGTCCCGCTGATGCTGTACGACATCCCCGCGCGCACCGGCACCAGGATCGAGCCGGCCACCCTGATCCGGCTCGCCGCGCACCCGCGCGTCGTCGCCGTGAAGGACTGCGCGTACGACCTGGCGGGCAGCTCGAAGGTGATCGCCCGCACCTCGCTCGCGTACTACTCCGGCTGCGAGGAGCTGAACCTTCCGCTGTACGCGGTCGGCGGCGCGGGCTTCGTGAGTACGGTCGCCAACGTCGCGCCGGGCCCGCTGCGCGACGTACTGGACGCGTACGACTCAGGCACAGGCGACTGCGCCACGGGCGGAACCGGCACGAACGGAACAGCAGGCGGCGCCTACCGTACGGACGGGCGCGCCGGGTCCGTACGGGCGCACCAGCGCGCGCTCCCCCTGATCGAGGCGATGATGGCGTCCGGACTGCCGGGCACGGTGACCGCGAAGGCGCTGCTCGGCCGCCTCGGCCTGCCGGGCGGCCCGGTCCGTGAACCACTGCGGCCCGCCGGCCGGGAGACGGCCGACGGGCTGCTGGGGCTGTACGGCGAGCTGGTGGGGGCCGCCGCGACGTGAGGTCGGTGACCGGGGGTCAGTTGTGGCTGTGGAGCACGTCGTTGAGGCCGCCCCAGACCGCGTTGTTCGGGCGGGCCTCGACGGCGCCGGTGATCGAGTTGCGGCGGAAGAGGATGTTGCTCGCGCCGGACAGTTCGCGCGCCTTGACGATCTGGCCGTCCGGCAGGGTGATGCGTGTGCCGGCCGTGACGTAGAGCCCGGCCTCCACGACGCACTCGTCGCCGAGGGCGATCCCGACGCCCGCCTCCGCGCCGACCAGGCAGCGCTCGCCGATGACGATGCGCTCCTTGCCGCCGCCGGAGAGCGTGCCCATGGTGGAGGCGCCGCCGCCGATGTCGGTGCCGTTGCCGATGACCACGCCCGCGGAGATACGGCCCTCGACCATGGAGGTACCGAGGGTGCCCGCGTTGAAGTTGACGAAGCCCTCGTGCATCACGGTCGTGCCCTCGGCGAGGTGCGCGCCCAGGCGTACGCGGTCGGCGTCGGCGATCCGGACACCGGCCGGTGCCACGTAGTCCGTCATCCTCGGGAACTTGTCGACCGAGGTCACCTGGAGGTGCAGCCCCTCGGCGCGGGCGTTGAGCCGTACGGTCTCCAGCGCGTCCACGGCGACCGGGCCGAGCGAGGTCCAGGCGACGTTGGCGAGGAGCCCGAAGATGCCGTCCAGGTTCTGGCCGTGCGGCTGGACCAGCCGGTGGCTGAGGAGGTGCAGTCGCAGGTACACGTCGTGCGTGTCCAGCGGCTTGTCGTCGAGGGAGGCGATGACCGTACGGACCGCGACGATCTCGACCCCGCGCCGGGCATCGGGCCCGATGGCTTTCGCCGCGCCGTCACCGAGCAGTTCCACGGCGCGCTCGGCGGAGAGCCGCTCGGTGCCGGCCGGGCCGGGCTCGGTGGTGAGCGCGGGGGCGGGGAACCAGGTGTCGAGGACGGTGCCGTCCGCCGTGAGGGTGGCGAGGCCGGCGGCGACGGCGCCGGTGGCCCGGGAGGAACGGGGGGAACCTTGGGAAGACGTGTCGGTCATGGTCAGAACCTAACGTTCTCGACGCCGCCCGGGCCAACCGGTCTCAGGTGCCGGGCGACCGTCCCGGCCCCGCCCGGCCCCCGGCCACAGGTCAAAGGCTCGGCTCAGCTCAGCCGGTTGCCCTCACGGCCGCCCGCCCTGTGGTCGACGTCGTCCTCCGCGCCGGGCAGCGGGCCGTGCCCCTCGGAGTGGTGGTTGACCCAGCCGCAGACGCCGCAGCTGTAGCGGCCGTCGAGTCCGGCGATGAGGGTGCCGCACTGCCGGCACTCGGCGTAGGTGATCTCGGGCCCGGGAGACGGATCGCTCATTCCGTCAACCTACGGCGGGCGGAATCAGCCGCGCCAGCGCCTGCCGCGCGTACTCCTCGTCGTACACCGCGTCCGTCAGCAGCACCTGGAGGCAGATCCCGTCCAGCAGCGCGGCCAGCGCCCGAGCGGTGACGGGGTCGATGCGCTCCGCCAGCGGCTCGACGACCGCGCCGCACCACTCCGCGGCGACCGGGCGCAGCGCGGGCCTGCGCAGGGCCGCGAGGTACAGCTCGTACTCCAGTTCCACTCCGGTACGGTCCCCCGCCAGCCACTCCCCGGTGATCCGGGCCAGCTCCGCGGCGATGTCGCACGCGGGGTCGGCGAGTGCGCCGCTCTTCCGTACGACGTCGGCGAACCCCTCGTTGGCCTGCCGGAGCGCGGCGATCAGCAGTTCGTCCAGCGAGGCGAAGTGGTACGTGGTCGAGCCGAGCGGCACATCGGCCTCGGCGGCGACCGTGCGATGGCTCAGTCCGGCGATGCCGGCGCGCCCGACCACCCGCAGCGCGGCGTCGATGATGCGCTGGCGGCGCTCGGGGTCGTAACGGCGTGACATCAGTGGGCCCCTCCGAGGTTGAGCACGATGACGCCCGCGATCACCAGGGCGATCCCCAGCAGCTTGAGCAGGTCCGCGGACTCGTTCATGAAGATCATCCCTATGGCGGCGACGGCCGCCGTGCCGGCCCCGGCCCAGATCGCGTACGCCGTCCCGACGGAGAGCGTCTTGAGCGTCTGCGAGAGGAAGGCGAAGGCGAGGAGGTACCCGGCCACGGTCACCACCGAGGGCCACAACCGGGTGAAGCCCTCGCTGTACTTCATGGCGGTGGTCGCGCCCACCTCTGCCGCGATGGCCACGGCCAGCAGTCCATATCCCATGCGTACGAGTGTACATATCGTTGCGTACGGTCGTACACATGAAGCGGAACGCCGGGAGGCGCACCGAGCGGTCGCCCGCCGGCCCCGCGCGGAACGCGGCAGGGCCCCCGGCGCGATGCCGGGGGCCCTGCTCACCGAGGCGTCTCAGACGTTGAAGCCCAGCGCGCGCAACTGCTCGCGGCCGTCGTCCGTGATCTTGTCCGGGCCCCACGGGGGCATCCAGACCCAGTTGATCTTCAGCTCGTTGACGATGCCGTCCGTCGCCGCTTTCGCCTGGTCCTCGATCACGTCGGTCAGCGGACAGGCCGCCGACGTCAGGGTCATGTCCAGGGTGGCGATGTTCGCGTCATCGACGTGAATGCCGTAGATCAGCCCGAGGTTGACGACATCGATGCCCAGCTCGGGGTCGACGACGTCGTAGAGGGCCTCGCGGACCTCTTCCTCCGAGGCCGGCTTCGTCGTCAGGGTCTCGTTCTCGCTCATGCCGTCTCCTTCGTCGCGCTGTCGCCCAGGGCCTGGGCCGTCGCGTCCTTCCACGCCATCCAGCTCAGCAGGGCGCACTTCACGCGGGCGGGGTACTTCGAGACGCCCGAGAACGCGACCGCGTCCTCCAGCAGCTCCTCCATCGCGTCGTCCGGCTCCAACTGGCCCTTTGACTGCATCAGCTCCAGGAAGGCGCCCTGGATCTTCCGCGCGTCGGCCAGTTCCTTGCCCACCAGGAGATCGTTGAGCACGGACGCGCTGGCCTGGCTGATCGAGCAGCCCTGCCCCTCGTACGAGACGTCCGCGATCAGCGAGCCCTCGTACCGCACCCGCAGGGTGATCTCGTCACCGCACGTCGGATTGGTGTGGTGCACCTCGGCGTCGCCGTCCCGCAGACCGCGCCCATGGGGGTGCTTGTAGTGGTCCAGGATGACGTCCTGGTACATCGAATCCAGCTTCACGGACAGCCAGCCCTTCTCGTCCTCATCCGAAGAAGTTACGGACGTGCTCCAGCCCCTCGGCCAGGGCGTCGACCTCGGCCGGAGTGGAGTACAGATAGAAAGACGCTCGCGTCGTCGCGGGAATTCCGTACCGCAGGCAGACCGGCCGCGCGCAGTGGTGCCCGACCCGGACGGCGATGCCCTGCTCGTCCAGGACCTGGCCCACGTCGTGCGGGTGGATGTCACCGAGCGTGAAGGAGATCGTGGCCCCGCGGTCCTCGGCCGTCGCCGGGCCGATGATCCGCAGGTCGGGGACGTCCAGCAGCCGCTTGACCGCGTACTCGGTGATCGCGTGCTCATGCGCGGCGATCTTGTCCATGCCGATCGCCGCGAGGTAGTCCACGGCCGCGCCGAGGCCGACGGCCTGGGCGATCGGGGGCGTGCCCGCCTCGAACTTGTACGGCGCGGGGGCGTACGTGGACGAGTGCATCGACACGGTCTCGATCATCTCGCCGCCGCCGAGGAACGGCGGCAGGTCCTCCAGCAGCTCCTGCCGGCCCCAGAGCACGCCGATCCCGGTCGGACCGACCATCTTGTGGCCCGTGAAGGCCACGAAGTCGGCCTGGAGCGCCTGGACGTCCAGCACCTGGTGCGGGGCGGCCTGCGAGGCGTCGACGCAGACCAGCGCGCCGACCTCCTGGGCACGGCGGACGATCGCCTCGACCGGGTTCTGGGTGCCCAGGATGTTGGAGACCAGCACGAAGGAGACGATCTTCGTCTTCTCCGTGATGACCTCGTTGATGTTCGACAGGTCGAGACGGCCCTCGTCGGTGATGCCGAACCACTTCAGCTTCGCACCGGTGCGCTGCGCGAGGAGCTGCCACGGCACGATGTTGGAGTGGTGCTCCATCTCCGTGATGACGATCTCGGTCTCGTGGTCGACCCGGTAGGGCTCGTCGGCCCAGCCCAGCATGTTGGCCACGAGGTTCAGCGACTCGGAGGCGTTCTTGGTGAAGATCACCTCGTTGCGGCTGGGTGCGTTGATGAAGGCGGCGACCTTGTCGCGGGCGCCCTCGTACAGCGCCGTGGCCTCCTCGGCGATGGTGTACACGCCTCGGTGGACATTCGCGTTGTGCTGCTCGTAGTACTGACTCAGCGCGTCGAGTACCTGCCGCGGCTTCTGCGAGGTCGCGGCGGAGTCCAGGTACACGAGCTTCTTGCCGTCATGGATCACCCGGTCCAGGATCGGGAAGTCCTTGCGGATCGCCTCGGTGTCGAGCAGGCCGGGAAGCTGTGTCACGCGACGTCCTCCTTCGAGTTCACTCCGCTCACGGGGCCGCCCTTCGCGTATGCCTCGTAGCCCTCGTTCTCCAGCTTGTCGGCCAGCTCGGCGCCGCCGGACTCGGCGATCCGGCCCTGGGCGAAGACATGCACGAAGTCGGGCTTGATGTAGCGGAGGATCCGGGTGTAGTGCGTGATCAGCAGAGTGCCGACCTCGCCGGTCTCCCGGACGCGGTTGACGCCCTCGGAGACGACCCGCAGCGCGTCCACGTCGAGGCCGGAGTCGGTCTCGTCCAGGATCGCGATCTTGGGCTTGAGCAGTTCGAGCTGGAGGATCTCGTGGCGCTTCTTCTCACCGCCGGAGAAGCCCTCGTTGACATTGCGCTCGGCGAAGGCGGGGTCCATCTGGAGACGCTCCATGGTCTCCCGGACCTCCTTCACCCAGGTACGCAGCTTGGGGGCCTCGCCGCGCACGGCGGTCGCCGAGGTGCGCAGGAAGTTGGAGACCGAGACGCCGGGGACCTCGACGGGGTACTGCATCGCGAGGAAGAGACCGGCGCGGGCGCGCTCGTCGGCGGTCATCTCCAGCAGGTCCTCGCCGTCCAGCGTGGCCGTGCCCCCGGTGATCGTGTACTTGGGGTGGCCCGCGAGGGAGTACGCGAGAGTCGACTTGCCGGAGCCGTTGGGGCCCATGATGGCGTGCGTCTCGCCCTGCTTGACGGTCAGGTCGACGCCCTTGAGGATCTCGCGGGGGCCGTTCTCCGCTTCGACGGAGACGTGCAGGTCGTGGATTTCAAGCGTTGCCATGGGTGACTCAGGACTCCTGGGTGACGGAGACGAGCACATCGTCCCCTTGGATCTGTACGGGGTATACGGGGACGGGGCGCGTCGCGGGAAGACCGGACGGCTTGCCGGTACGGAGGTCGAAGCGGGATCCGTGCAGCCAGCACTCGATCGCGCAGTCCTCCACCTCGCCCTCCGAGAGGGAGACGTTCGCGTGCGAGCAGATGTCGTTGATCGCGAACACCTCGCCCTCGGTGCGGACGAGGGCGACCGGCGTGCCGTCGAGTTCCACCCGCTTCGGGGCGTCCTCCTCCAGCTCGCCGAGCGCACAGACACGGACGAAGGCCATCAGACTGACGCCTCCAGCTCCGCCTCGATCTTGGCCAGCAGGCGCTCCTCGACGTCCGGCAGTCCGATCTGCTGGACCAGCTCGGCGAAGAAACCGCGGACGACGAGGCGGCGGGCCTCGGTCTCCGGGATGCCGCGGGCCATCAGGTAGAAGAGCTGCTCGTCGTCGAACCGGCCGGTGGCCGAGGCGTGACCGGCGCCGGCGATCTCACCGGTCTCGATCTCCAGGTTCGGTACGGAGTCGACCCGCGCGCCGTCCGTGAGGACCAGGTTGCGGTTCATCTCGTACGTGTCGGTGCCCTCGGCCTGGACGCGGATGACGACGTCACCGATCCAGACGGCGTGGGCGTCGCTGCCCTGGAGCGCGCCCTTGTAGACGGCGTTGGACTTGCAGTGCGGGGCGTTGTGGTCGACCAGGAGGCGGTGCTCCTGGTGCTGGCCCTGGTCGGTGAAGTAGAGACCGAACAGCTCGGCCTCGCCGCCGGGCCCCGCGTACTGCACGCGCGGGTGGAGCCGTACGACGTCGCCGCCGAAGGTGACGACGATCGACTTGAACGAGGCGTCGCGGCCGACCAGCGCGTTGTGCTGGCCGACGTGGACGGCCTTGTCGTCCCAGTCCTGGACGGAGACGACGGTCAGCTTGGCGCCGTCCCCGATCAGGTAGTCGACGTTGGCGGCGAGCACCGCGTCGCCGGTGTGGTCGAGGACCACGACCGCCTCGGCGAAGGCGCCCAGCTCGACGACCTGGTGGCCGTAGGCGGTGCCGCCCTCGCCGTGGACGGCGATCCGGATCGGCTCGGCGACCACGGTCTCCTTGGGCACCGAGACGACGGACGCCTTCTCGAACGAGGAGTACGCCTGGGCGGTGACCCGGTCCACCGGGACGCCGGCCCTGCCGAGCCGCGCGTCGTCGCGGCCCACGGTCTCGACGGTGACGCCCTCGGGGGCGGTCACCTCGACCGTGACGCCTCCGTCCACCGCGACGGCGGTGCCGTCGTGCAGCCCGCGCAGCCGCTCCAGCGGCGTGAACCGCCACTCCTCCTCGCGGCCGTGCGGGACGGGGAAGTCCGCCACGTCGAAGGACGGGGGCGCGCTCATGCGCGTGGCGACGGTCGACTCGGCGGCCACCGCGATCGAACCGGCAGTCGTGGAGCCCGCCGGAATGTTCTGAGCCTCAGCCATGGCTGTCGTCGTGCTCTCTCTCTGCCTCTGCGTAAGAAAATCGGTCCGCTGCTTCGGTACGCCACTCAGGTCGTACGAGCCGCGCGGGTGCCGGGTCCGGCCGGCCGGTCCGGCTAGCCGACGGAGCCTTCCATCTGGAGCTCGATCAGCCGGTTCAGTTCCAGCGCGTACTCCATGGGCAGCTCCTTGGCGATCGGCTCGACGAAGCCGCGCACGATCATCGCCATCGCCTCGAACTCGGAGAGACCGCGGCTCATCAGGTAGAAGAGCTGGTCCTCGGAGACCTTGGAGACGGTCGCCTCGTGGCCCATCGACACGTCGTCCTCGCGGACGTCGACGTACGGGTACGTGTCGGAGCGCGAGATGGTGTCGACCAGCAGCGCGTCGCAGAGCACGTTGGACTTGGAGCCCTCGGCGCCCTCACCGATCTCGATCAGACCGCGGTAGGAGGTACGGCCGCCACCGCGCGCCACCGACTTGGAGACGATGTTGGACGAGGTGTTGGGGGCCATGTGGACCATCTTGGCGCCCGCGTCCTGGTGCTGGCCCTCGCCCGCGAAGGCGATGGAGAGCGTCTCGCCCTTGGCGTGCTCGCCCATCAGGTAGACGGCCGGGTACTTCATGGTGACCTTGGAGCCGATGTTGCCGTCGACCCACTCCATGGTCGCGCCCTCGTACGCCACGGCGCGCTTGGTGACCAGGTTGTAGACGTTGTTCGACCAGTTCTGGATGGTCGTGTAGCGGCAGCGGCCGCCCTTCTTGACGATGATCTCGACGACGGCGCTGTGCAGCGAGTCCGAGGAGTAGATCGGGGCGGTGCAGCCCTCCACGTAGTGGACGTAGGCGTCCTCGTCGACGATGATCAGCGTCCGCTCGAACTGGCCCATGTTCTCCGTGTTGATACGGAAGTAGGCCTGGAGCGGGATGTCGACGTGCACACCCTTCGGCACGTAGATGAACGATCCGCCGGACCACACGGCCGAGTTCAGCGACGCGAACTTGTTGTCGCCGACCGGGATGATCGTGCCGAAGTACTCCTGGAAGAGCTCCGGGTGCTCCTTCAGCGCGGTGTCGGTGTCCTTGAAGATGACACCCTTCTCCTCCAGGTCCTCACGGATCTGGTGGTAGACGACCTCCGACTCGTACTGGGCGGCGACACCGGCCACGAGGCGCTGCTTCTCCGCCTCCGGGATGCCGAGCTTGTCGTACGTGTTCTTGATGTCCTCCGGCAGGTCCTCCCAGGAAGCGGCCTGCTTCTCGGTGGAGCGGACGAAGTACTTGATGTTGTCGAAGTCGATGCCCGACAGGTCGGAGCCCCAGTTCGGCATGGGCTTCTTGTCGAACAGCCGCAGACCCTTGAGCCGCAGCTTCAGCATCCACTCCGGCTCGTTCTTCTTCTGCGAGATGTCGCGCACGACAGCCTCGGAGAGGCCGCGCTTGGCCGCGGCACCGGCGGCGTCGGAGTCCGCCCAGCCGAATTCGTACGTACCCAGGCCTTCGAGCTCAGGATGGGCAGTCTCGGTGGGGAGCGTCATGCGGGGTTCCTCCCGGCTGTGCTTTCGGATGCGTGATCGGTGGTCTGTGGGGTGGCGCGGGGAATGAAGGTCGTGCACACGCCGTCACCGTGGGCGATGGTGGCGAGCCGCTGCACATGCGTCCCGAGAAGCTGGGAGAAGAACTCCGTCTCCGCCTCGCAGAGCTGCGGGAACTTCTGGGCGACATGCGCCACTGGGCAGTGGTGCTGGCAGAGCTGCTCGCCCTGCTGGCCCGGCGCGCCGCGGGCCGTAGCAGCGTACCCGTCGGCGCTCAACGCCTTCGCGAGCGCCTCGGTGCGCCCGCCGGGCCCCGCCGCCTCGACCGACTTCCGGTAGCTCTCGGCCTGGGCGGCGATCCGGGCGCGGGCGAAGGCGGCGACGGCCGCCTCGCCCGGTGCGCCGCCGCCGGCGGAGGCCGCGATCCACTTCAGGGCGTCGGCGGCGAGCTGGTCGTAGGACTGGTCGAAGGCGTCCCGGCCGCAGTCCGTCAGGGCGAACACCTTGGCGGGCCTGCCGCGTCCGCGCGAGCCGTAGACCCGCTGGTCGCGCGGCTCCACCACGGAGTCGGCGGCCAGCGCGTCGAGATGGCGGCGGACGGCCGCCTGGGTGAGCCCGAGGCGCTTCGCCAGGTCGGAGACGGTGGACGGGCCGTGGTCCAGGATGGAGCGCGCGACCCGGTTGCGAGTGGAGTGCTCACCGGTCGCGAGTTCCTCCTGCGGAGCCTCGCCAACGTATTTCACAACGCCATTGTTGCGTAATTCCTTCGGCGCTGACAACCGAGGTGCCGGACGGGTGCCGGTGCGCTTCATCACTAAGGGTTACCTAAGAAAGGCTCTTTCCGGCCCTTCCGGTGCCCCTTTCGTCCACCTCGCGCCCCCGCCGGACCCGGGCGCGCCCGCCCTGCCTAGACTTCCCGGCATGCGCAGCGTCTTCCCGGGTGGCCCCCTGCCCGACAGCGGCACGACCGTGGGCCCGCCCGCGGGAACGCCCCTCGTAGAGGTCCGTGGCCTGGTCAAACGGTACGGCACCAGCACCGCGGTGGACGGCCTCGACCTGGTGGTCGGCGCCGGTACGGTCACCGCGGTCCTCGGCCCCAACGGAGCCGGCAAGACCACCACGATCGAGACGTGCGAGGGCTACCGCAGGCCCGACGCGGGCTCGGTACGGGTCCTCGGCCTGGACCCGGTCGCCGACGCCGCCAGGCTGCGCCCCCGCATCGGGGTGATGCTCCAGTCGGGCGGCGTGTACTCCGGCGCGCGCGCCGGGGAGATGCTCCGCCACATGGCCCGGCTGCACGCCCACCCGCTGGACGTGGACGCCCTGATCGAACGGCTCGGCCTCGGTGGCTGCGGCCGTACGACCTACCGGCGGCTCTCCGGCGGCCAGCAGCAGCGGCTCGCGCTGGCGCTGGCCGTGGTCGGCCGCCCCGAGCTGGTCTTCCTGGACGAGCCGACCGCCGGGCTCGACCCGCAGGCCCGCCGCTCCACCTGGGAGCTGGTACGCGAGCTGCGCGCCGACGGCGTCGGGGTGGTGCTGACCACGCACTTCATGGACGAGGCCGAGGAACTGGCGGACGACGTCGTGATCATCGACGCGGGCCGGGTCATCGCGCAGGGCAGCCCCGAGGAGCTGTGCCGCGGCGGCGCCGAGAACACCCTGCGCTTCACCGGACGCCAAGGGCTCGACCTCGGCTCGCTGCTGAAGGCCCTGCCCGACGGCTCCGAGGCCGCCGAGCTGTCGCCGGGCGCGTACCGCATCAGCGGCTCGATCGACCCGCAGCTGCTGGCCACGGTGGCCTCCTGGTGCGCGCAGCACGGCGTCATGGCGGACGGGATCTCCGTCGAGCGGCACACCCTGGAGGACGTGTTCCTCGAACTGACCGGCAAGGAGCTGCGTCCATGAGTACGAGCACCGGCGGAGCCGCCGGCGGTAAGGGCGCCACCAGCGGCGGTACGTACACCCCGGCGCCCGGCGCGGCCCCCCTGGCGCGCATGATCGCGACGCAGACGGCGTTCGAGACGAAACTGCTGCTGCGCAACGGCGAGCAGCTCCTGCTGACCGTGATCATCCCGTCGCTGCTGCTGGTCCTCTTCTCCACGGTCGACGTGGTCGACACGGGCGAGGGGAGGGCGGTCGACTTCCTCGCGCCGGGCGTGCTGGCGCTGGCGGTGATGTCCACGGCGTTCACCGGGCAGGCCATCGCCACCGGTTTCGAGCGGCGGTACGGGGTGCTCAAGCGGCTCGCGGTGTCGCCGCTGCCCCGCTGGGCCCTGATGACGGCCAAGACGCTCTCCGTGCTGGTCACGGAGGTCCTTCAGGTCGTGCTGCTGACGGTGATCGCGTTCGGTCTCGGCTGGTCGCCGCACGGCAACCCCCTCGCCGTACTGCTGCTGCTCGTCCTCGGCACCGCCGCGTTCTCCGGGCTGGGGCTGCTGATGGCGGGCACGCTCAAGGCGGAGGCGACGCTGGCCGCCGCGAATCTGGTCTTCCTGCTGCTGCTGGTCGGTGGCGGGGTGATCGTGCCGCTGGACCGGTTCCCCGACGCGGCGCGCGCGGTGCTGGAGCTGCTGCCGATCTCGGCGCTCTCCGGCGGGCTGCGCGATGTGCTCCAGCACGGGGCGGGGGTCCCCTGGGGCGGTCTCGGGGTACTGGCGGTGTGGGCCGCGCTCGGCCTCGGCGCGGCGGGCCGTCTCTTCCGCTGGGAGTAGGCCGCGGGGAGCGGGTGTCCGCCCGCCGGGTGCCCGCCCCACCAGCGCGCACGCGGCATACGTACCCCTCGTGAAAACCTGCACAAGCTCCGTCCTAGCATGGTGGCCGTGTTGAACCCCCTCGCGTACATCGCCCAGCGCTGGACACCCTCCCCCCGTATCCTCCGGCGCGCCGCCTTCTCCGCCGTCGTGATGAGCGTGCTCATCATCGTGACCGGCGGCGCGGTCCGGCTGACCGGTTCCGGCCTCGGCTGCGACACCTGGCCCAAGTGCACGGAGGGCAGCCTCATCGCCACCCCCGAGCAGGGGCTGCACGGGGCGATCGAGTTCGGCAACCGGATGCTGACGTACGTGCTGAGCGCGGCGGTCGGCTGGGCGATCATCGCGGCGCGCTCCGTCAAGCCCCGGCGGCCCGGTCTGACCAAGCTCGCCTGGTCGCAGTTCTGGCTCGTGATGGCCAACGGGGTCATCGGCGGCATCACGGTGCTCACGGAGCTCAACCCGTGGACGGTGGCGGGCCACTTCCTGGCCGCCAGTGCCCTCCTCACGGTCACCACGCTCACCTGGCTGCGCACGCACGAGGGCGACGGCGCCCCCCGCCCGCGCGTCCCGCGCCCGGTGCGGAAGCTGTCCTGGGCGCTGATCGTCTCGTCGGTGGTGCTGATCGCGGCGGGTACGACGGTGACGGGTTCCGGCCGGCACGCGGGCGACAGCAGCGATGTGCCGCGCATGCCTTTCGACTACATCACCGTCGCCCATGTGCACGCGGCGTTCGCCTGGGTCGTCTGCGCGCTGGCGGTGGCGATGTGGCTGGTGCTGCGGGTGGTGGACGCCCCCGCCGACACCCGGGCGCGCGCCCGGGACCTGCTGCTGATCCTGCTCGCGCAGGGCGCCATCGGCTACGTGCAGTACTTCACCGACTCCCCGGAGGTCCTGGTGGCCTGCCACATGTTCGGCTCGGCCGTGGTGTGGATCGCCGTCCTGCGGGTCGCGGTGAGCATGCGGGAGCGGCCCGTCACGACGGCGGAGATCCCCGCCCAGGCGGACCAGGACCCGGCGCGCGCGGCCGTCTGAGGTCAGCCGTCCGCGAGGCCGTGGACGCGGCGGGCGTTGCCCGCCGCGATCAGCCCCGCCACCCGCCGGGCGTCGCCCACCGGCCACCCCCCGTCACGTACCCAGCAGCCGAGGACCCGCTCCAGCGCGGCCCGGAAGACCCGGGCCCCCACCAGATGCAGTTCGGGCAGCCCGCGCGCGCCGGTCGAGAAGAGCAGCTTCCCGAACGGCGCGCTCTCCAGCATCTCCGCGAGCACGCCCGCGGCCCCGGCCCCCGTACGGGTGAGGACGGAGCCCAGGTCGGCGTACACCTGAGGGAAGAGGCCCGTGAGGCGGGCCGCGTCGCGGTGGTACGGATACGTGTCCCGCAGGACGAGCGCGCCGCCGACGCCCGCCATGGCCGCCGCGAAGGGGTACGCGTCGGCGCCGCCTCCGGTGTCCAGGTGCAGCGGCAGCCCGGTGCCGACGGCGGTCCAGTGGAGATGGCGCAGGAGTACGGGGTCGATGTACGGGCCTCCCCCGGGCCCCGGGCCACGATTCTCTCCGGGGCCGGGACCCCTTCCAGGGCCGGGCCCCCTCCCGGGACCGCGCCCGGAGAGCCAGCGGCCGGCGGCGCCGCGCACCTCGCCGGGGCCCGGCGGCTCGGGGTCGAGAGCGAGACCGGGGCGGGTCGTGGCGGCGGCGCTGAGCGCGACGGCCGACGCGGCGGCGGTGTGAACGGCCTCGGCGAGCCCGGCGAGGAAGGATCCGACGCCGCCCGCGGTGGCGGCGACCCGCGCGGCAAGAGGTTCGAGCCGGACGATCTCCCGGCCGCGGGCGGCCCCCATCGCCGCGGTCTCCGCGGGCCCGGTCAGTTCATCGGGCGAGCCTGCGGCGCCGTGGGTGCCGTCGTCGTGGGTGCCGTCGGTGTCGACCAGATAGGTGGAGATCCCCGTGGCGCGCAGCAGCCGCCGGGAGACTTCGAGGGAGCCGAGCTCCCGGCGGCGGGCCAGATAGCGGGCCGGTGTGCAGTGCGGCTCCAGACCGAGCAGCGGCGGGCACCAGCGCCGTACCGCCACCCCTGTCTGGGTGTCGAAGAAGGTGGTGCCGGGGGCGGCCTGCGCGGCCCCGCGGAGCTGGGCCTCGAAGGTGCCGAGCCCCAGCTCCGTGGTGACCACGCCGTGGCAGTACTGGTCCACGAGGGACGCTGTCTCGATCATCGGGCTTCCCGTCGTGGACCGTGGATCATGGACCGCACGACCGGCCGGACCGGTGACCGACGGTCCGACGACCTGGTCGTCACTCCTCACAGTCCTAACGGGTGAACGAGGATTCCGGTGGCGCCCCGGGGATCTCTCCGGGAGCGCTCGGGGAGCATTGCGGGGGCGCACACCGGGCGGATCAGGTGTGGTCGGGCCGGCCGCCGAGCTGGAGTCCGGCCATCCGTCCCCACTCGTACGGTCCGGTGCGCACCTTGGCCGCGAACGCGCCGTCGAAGGACTCGTGGAGGGTGAGCCCGGCCCGCTCCGCCGCGGCGCTCGCGACCGCGTGGGTGGGCGCGACGAGATCGCCCCACGCGCCGTCCTCGCCGACGAGCACGATCCGGGTGCCGGCCTGCCCCATGTACGCGAGCTGTCCCTCGGCGCCGCCGTGCTGTCCGGCGAAGGCGCCGATCCGCTTCGCGAGCCGGGCGGCCCTGCGCTCGGCGCGCGCCTCGTGCCGGGTCCGTGCGTTGCTCTCGCCGGTCTCGCCGCTCTGGTCTGCCTGCTGGGTCTCTGCCATGAACGGGATGCTACCGACGGGTAGATCAACGGGCGACGGGCGGGCCACGTGGCCTTGACCACGCGGCCCGCCCGTCACCGGAAAGGCGTCTCTCGGAGAGAGGTGTCCCACAGGGGTGGCAGCGTCCCCCAGGGGGTCAGCGGAGGAAGGGGTCCACCGCGACGGCCACGAAGAGCAGCGACACATAGGTGATGGACCAGTGGAACAGCCGCATCTCCTTGAGCTTCGCGCCCGACTCCCCGGCCCTGGCGCGCGACTGGAGCCCGTGCGCCTCCCAGAGCCAGAAGCCGCCGGCCAGGAGCGCCACCGTCGTGTAGAACCACCCGGTGTACCCCAGCGGCGTCAGCAGCAGGGAGACGCCGACCATCACCCAGCTGTAGAGGACGATCTGGCGGGCCACCACGCGGTTGGTCGCGACGACCGGCAGCATGGGGACGCCCACGCGCTCGTAGTCCGCCTTGACCCGCATCGACAGGGGCCAGTAGTGCGGCGGGGTCCAGAAGAACATGACCAGGAAGAGGATGACGGCGGCCCAGGACATCGAGTTCGTCACGGCCGACCAGCCGATCAGCACCGGCATGCACCCCGCGATACCGCCCCAGACGATGTTCTGGGAGGTGCGGCGCTTGAGGATCATCGTGTAGAGGACCACGTAGAGGAGCAGTGCGCCCAGCGAGAGGGCCGCGGACAGCCAGTTGACGAGAAATCCGAACCAGAGGGTCGAGACGACCGTCAACGTGAGGCCGAAGACCAGCCCTTCACGCGGCGAGACCATTCCCGTGACGAGTGGGCGCTGCGACGTACGGTCCATCAGCGCGTCGATGTCGCGGTCGATATACATGTTGAGCGCATTGGCGCCACCGGCGGAGAGATAACCGCCAATACACGTAGTGAGCACCAGCAGCAGATTCGGTACGCCCTGCTGGGCCAGGAACATCACCGGAACGGTGGTGATCAGCAGCAGTTCGATGATCCGCGGCTTGGTCAGCATCACGAACGCCTTGACGCGGGCACCGAACGGCCGGTGGCCCCCCGAGCTCGGAGTCAAGGCGACCCCTGCGGGTCGGGACTCGACGGCCGTCACGCACACCCCTGACAGAGAAATCCCAGCAAGCATCCGGGCGTGAAGGCCCCGTAAAGGCTTGCTCTTACCGCGCCACTCTAGACGTTGCCCATATCCCGTTTGTCGCCGGGGTGGGGCGTGCGGAGTCGTGTTGAACGCCGTGTTGAACGCGGTCCTGACCCGCCCCGTACACCCTGCCGACAGCCCGCCGAGAGGCGAAGTCCCCGCACGCACCGCACCCTGGAAAGACGCTCGGAAAGATGTCGGATGCTGCGGGTAGGCTCGACAACGACCCGGTGCGCCCTCAGACACCGGGATGAGAACATGTGGAGAGGAGCCCTGACTCAGGGTGAGCACCAAGCCGACCACCACAGACCTTGAATGGACCGAATTGGACCGTCGGGCTGTAGACACCGCCCGCGTCCTGGCCATGGATTCCGTACAGAAGGTCGGCAACGGCCATCCGGGTACGGCCATGAGCCTGGCCCCCGCCGCGTACGTGCTCTTCCAGAAGCTGATGCGGCACGACCCCTCCGACGCGCAGTGGACCGGCCGTGACCGGTTCATCCTCTCGGTGGGCCACTCGTCCCTGACGCTCTACACCCAGCTCTACCTGGCCGGGTACGGCCTGGAGCTGACCGACCTGGAGTCCTTCCGTACCTGGGGCTCGAAGACCCCGGGTCACCCGGAGCACGGGCACACGGTCGGCGTGGAGACCACGACGGGCCCCCTCGGACAGGGTGTCGCGAACGCGGTGGGCATGGCGATGGCCGCGCGGTACGAGCGCGGACTGTACGACCCGGAGGCCGCGGCGGGCACCTCGCCGTTCGACCACACCATCTACGCGATCGCGGGCGACGGCTGCCTCCAGGAGGGCATCTCCGCCGAGGCGTCCTCGCTGGCCGGGCACCAGAAGCTGGGCAATCTGGTCCTGCTGTGGGACGACAACCACATCTCGATCGAGGGGGACACGGAGACCGCGGTCTCCGAGGACACCCTGAAGCGGTACGAGGCGTACGGCTGGCACGTCCAGCGGGTCGAGCAGGCGCCGGACGGCGACCTCGACCCCGAGGCGCTGTACGAGGCGCTGAAGGCGGCCAAGGCCGAGACGGGGCGCCCGTCGTTCATCGCGGCCCGCTCGATCATCGCCTGGCCCGCGCCGAACGCGCAGAACACCGAGGCGGCGCACGGCTCGGCGCTCGGCGCCGACGAGGTCGCCGCGACGAAGGCGGTGCTCGGCTTCGACCCCGAGAAGTCCTTCGCCGTCGAGGACGAGGTCATCGCGCACACGCGTGAGGCGCTCGACCGGGGCCGCGAGATCCGCGCGGCGTGGGAGAAGACCTTCGCCGCCTGGCGCACCGCCAACCCGGAGCGCGCTGCCACGTTCGACCGCGTGCGGGCGGGCGAGCTGCCCGAGGGGTGGCAGGACAAGCTGCCCGTGTTCGAGACCGGCAAGGCCGTCGCCACGCGCGCCGCGTCCGGCAAGGTCCTCCAGGCGCTGGGCGAGGTCATCCCCGAGCTGTGGGGCGGCTCCGCCGACCTCGCGGGCTCGAACAACACCACCATCGACAAGACGTCGTCGTTCCTCCCCGCGGGCAACCCGCTGCCGGAGGCGTCGCCTTACGGCCGCACGGTGCACTACGGCATCCGCGAGCACGCGATGGGCTCGACGATGAACGGCATCGCGCTGCACGGCAACACCCGTATCTACGGAGGCACCTTCCTGGTGTTCTCCGACTACATGCGACCCGCCGTCCGGCTCGCCGCGCTGATGCAGGCCCCCGTCACGTACGTGTGGACGCACGACTCCATCGGCCTCGGCGAGGACGGCCCGACGCACCAGCCGGTCGAGCACCTGTCGGCGCTGCGCGCCATCCCCGGCCTGAACATCGTCCGCCCGGCCGACGCCAACGAGACGGTGACCGCCTGGGCCGAGATCCTCAAGCGGCACGACAAGGGCGCTCCGCACGGTCTGGCGCTGACCCGCCAGGGCGTGCCGACGTACGCGGCCAACGAGGACGCGGCGAAGGGCGGTTACGTCCTGTTCGAGGCCGAGGGCGCGGACGGACAGGCCGCCGCTCCGGAGGTCGTGCTGATCGGTACGGGCTCCGAGGTGCAGCTCGCGGTGGAGGCGCGTGAGCGGCTCCAGGCGGCCGGGGTGCCGGCGCGGGTCGTCTCGATGCCGTCGGTCGAGTGGTTCGAGGAGCAGGACCAGGCGTACAAGGACAGCGTCCTGCCGCCGGCCGTGAAGGCGCGTGTGGCGGTCGAGGCCGGCATCGGGCTCACCTGGTACCGGTACGTGGGCGACGCGGGCCGGATCGTGTCACTGGAGCACTTCGGGGCTTCGGCGGACGCCAAGGTCCTTTTCCGCGAGTTCGGTTTCACCGCGGACGCCGTGGTCACCGCCGCCCGGGAATCTCTTGAGGCCGCAGCGCGCTGACGCTCATATACGAACTGTAGGAGATGCAAACCTCATGACAGACGCACTCAAGCGCCTCTCCGACGAAGGCGTCGCGATCTGGCTCGACGACCTGTCGCGCAAGCGGATCACGTCCGGGAACCTGGCGGAGCTCCTCGACCAGTCCCACGTGGTGGGTGTCACCACCAACCCGTCGATCTTCCAGAAGGCGATCTCGGGCGGCGACGGGTACGAGACCCAGCTCACCGACCTCGCGGCCCGGAAGGTCACCGTCGAGGAAGCCATCCGCATGATCACGACGGCGGACGTCCGGGACGCCGCCGACATCCTGCGCCCCGTCTTCGACGCGACGCAGGGCCAGGACGGCCGGGTCTCCATCGAGGTCGACCCCCGTCTCGCGCACAGCACCACGGCGACCATCGCCGAGGCCAAGCAGCTCGCCTGGCTGGTGGACCGCCCGAACACCCTCATCAAGATCCCGGCGACGAAGGCGGGGCTGCCCGCGATCACCGAGACCATCGGCCGGGGCATCAGCGTGAACGTCACGCTGATCTTCTCGCTGGAGCGGTACCGCGAGGTCATGGACGCCTACGTCACGGGTCTGGAGAAGGCTAAGGCCGCGGGCCTCGACCTTTCCAAGATCCACTCGGTGGCGTCCTTCTTCGTGTCCCGCGTGGACACCGAGATCGACAAGCGGCTCGACGCGCTGGGCACCCCGGAGGCCAAGGAGGCCCGCGGCAAGGCCGCCCTGGCCAACGCGCGCCTCGCGTACGAGGCGTACGAGGAGGTGTTCGGCCTTGCCGGCAAATCGACTCCGGCGTCGGAGCGCTGGGCCGCCCTGGACCGCGCGCAGGCCAACAAGCAGCGTCCGCTGTGGGCCTCGACGGGCGTCAAGGACCCCGCGTACAAGGACACGCTGTACGTGGACGAGCTGGTCGCGCCCAACACGGTGAACACCATGCCGGAGGCCACCCTGGAGGCGACCGCCGACCACGGCCGGATCACCGGTGACACGGTGCGCGGCACGTACGACACGGCGCGCGCCGAGCTGGCGGCCCTGGAGAAGCTGGGCATCTCGTACGACGAGGTCGTCCAGCTCCTTGAGGACGAGGGCGTCGAGAAGTTCGAGGCGTCCTGGACCGATCTGCTCAAGTCGACCGAGGCGGAGCTCAAGCGCCTCGCCCCTTCGGAGGGCTGAACCCTTGACCGCAACCCACGGAGCGAACCCGCTCCGTGACGCCGCGGACCGACGGCTCCCGCGTATCGCGGGGCCGTCGGGCCTGGTCATCTTTGGCGTCACGGGCGATTTGTCCCGCAAAAAGCTGATGCCTGCGGTCTACGACCTCGCCAACCGTGGTCTGCTGCCGCCGGGCTTCTCCCTCGTCGGCTTCGCCCGCCGTGAATGGCAGGACGAGGACTTCGCGCAGGAGGTGCACGACGCGGTCAAGGAGCACGCGCGTACGCCGTTCCGCGAGGAGGTCTGGCAGCAGCTCGTCCAGGGGATGCGCTTCGTCCAGGGCGACTTCGACGACGACGACGCGTTCGAGAACCTGAAGGCGACGATCGCGGAGCTGGACAAGGCCCAGGGCACGGGCGGGAACTTCGCGTTCTACCTCTCCGTGCCGCCGAAGTTCTTCCCGCAGGTCGTCCAGCAGCTCAAGAAGCACGGGCTGGCCGATCAGACGGAGGGCTCCTGGCGCCGCGCCGTCATCGAGAAGCCGTTCGGGCACGACCTGGCCTCCGCCAAGGAACTGAACAAGGTCGTCCACGAGGTCTTCCCGTCCAACGAGGTCTTCAGGATCGACCACTACCTGGGCAAGGAGACCGTCCAGAACATCCTGGCGCTCCGGTTCGCCAACACCCTCTTCGAGCCGATCTGGAACCGGTCGTACGTCGACCACGTCCAGATCACCATGGCCGAGGACATCGGCATCGGCGGCCGGGCCGGCTACTACGACGGCATCGGCGCGGCCCGTGACGTCATCCAGAACCACCTCCTCCAGTTGCTCGCGCTGACCGCGATGGAGGAGCCCGCCTCCTTCGACGCGGACGCGCTGGTCGCGGAGAAGACCAAGGTGCTGGGTGCGGTGAAGCTGCCCAAGGACCTGGGAGAGGGCACGGTGCGCGGGCAGTACGCCGCGGGCTGGCAGGGCGGCGAGCAGGCCGTCGGCTATCTCCAGGAGGACGGGATCGACGCCCGGTCGAAGACCGACACCTATGCCGCGGTGAAGCTGGAGATCGACAACCGCCGCTGGGCGGGCGTCCCCTTCTACCTCCGTACCGGCAAGCGGCTCGGCCGCAGGGTCACGGAGATCGCGGTCGTCTTCCAGCGCGCGCCGCACTCGCCCTTCGACCACACGGCCACGGAGGAGCTGGGGCAGAACGCCCTGGTCATCCGCGTCCAGCCGGACGAGGGCGTGACGATGAGGTTCGGCTCGAAGGTCCCCGGCACCTCCATGGAGGTCCGGGACGTCTCGATGGACTTCGCGTACGGCGAGTCCTTCACGGAGTCCAGCCCCGAGGCGTACGAACGGCTCATCCTCGATGTGCTGCTCGGCGACTCGAACCTCTTCCCGCGATTGGAGGAGGTCGAGCTGTCCTGGAAGATCCTCGATCCGATCGAGCACTACTGGGACAAGCACGGCAAGCCCGCGCAGTACGCGTCCGGGACCTGGGGTCCGGTCGAGGCGGACGAAATGCTCGCACGAGACGGACGGAGCTGGCGTCGGCCATGAAGATCGACCTTACGGACACCACGTCCAGCAAGATCAACAAGGCGCTCGTGCAGGGGCGTCGCGCGATCGGCACCCCCGCGGTCGGCATGGTCCTCACGCTGGTCATCGTCACCGACGAGGAGAACGCGTACGACGCGCTCAAGGCCGCCAACGAGGCGTCCCGCGAGCACCCGTCGCGCAAGCTCGTCGTCGTGAAGCGGGTCTCGCGCTCGGCGCGCGACCGGGCGCAGGCCCGGCTCGACGCCGAAGTACGGGTCGGCACGGACGCGGGCACCGGCGAGACGGTCGTCCTGCGGCTGTACGGCGAGGTGACGGACCACGCCCAGTCGGTGGTGCTGCCGTTGCTGCTGCCCGACGCCCCCGTCGTGGTCTGGTGGCCGGTCAACTCGCCGGTCAACCCGGCCAAGGACGCGCTGGGCAGGCTGGCACAGCGCCGGGTGACGGACACGTACGCCGCCGAGCACCCGGTGGAGGAGCTGACGGCCCGCGCCGACGCCTACACCCCGGGCGACACCGATCTGTCCTGGACCAGGATCACGCCGTGGCGCTCGATGGTCGCGGCGGCCCTGGACCAGGTGGACTGCAAGGTCACCTCGGTCGAGGTGGAGGGCGAGGAGCACAACCCCAGCGGTGAGCTGCTCGCGATGTGGCTCGCGAACCGGCTGGGGGTGCCGGTACGGCGCTCCGTCTCCTCGGGCCCCGGGCTCACGGCCGTACGGATGGAGACGACCTGCGGGCCGATCAAGCTGGACCGGGCCGACGGCTCGCTCGCCACGCTCTCCATCGAGGGGCAGCCGGACCGCG
This sequence comes from Streptomyces sp. NPDC059092, assembly GCF_042756365.1. Taxonomy (NCBI): domain Bacteria; kingdom Bacillati; phylum Actinomycetota; class Actinomycetes; order Kitasatosporales; family Streptomycetaceae; genus Streptomyces; species Streptomyces sp. NPDC059092. Next base: position 1,040 of record NZ_JBHZEJ010000064.1, on the reverse strand, counting down.
CGGTCGCCCTGAAGCGGCGGGACACCGCGGAGCTGATCACGGAGGAGCTGCGCCGGCTCGACCCGGACGACACCTACGCCTCGGCGCTGAAGTTCGGTGTGCACCGGCTGGGGGACTCGAAGTCCTCCTCCCTGCCGCCCCTGCCGACGAGGGAGGCGGGTTCGTCGGAGCACACGCCCGCGCATCCGGTCACGCCGGCGAGCATGCCGGTGAAGAAGGCGGCGTCGAAGTGAGCGCTCCGCAGCTCGTCGTCCACCGCGACAAGGAGCTGATGGCGCAGGCCGCGGCGGCCCGGCTGATCACGAAGATCGTGGACGCCCAGGCCGCGCGCGGCTCCGCGTCGGTGGTGCTGACGGGCGGGCGCAACGGCAACGGGCTGCTGGCCGCGCTGTCGGCGGCGCCCGCCAGGGACGCGGTGGACTGGTCGCGGCTCGACCTGTGGTGGGGCGACGAACGCTTCCTGCCGGAGGGCGACCCGGAGCGGAACATCACCCAGGCCCGGGAGGCACTGCTCGACTCGGTGCCGCTGGACCCGAGCCGGGTGCACGCGATGGCCGCCTCGGACGGTCCGTACGGCAGCGATGTGGAGGCGGCGGCCGCCGCGTACGCCACGGAGCTGGCGGCGGCGGCCAGGCCCGAGGACCACGGTCCGGTGCCGACCTTCGACGTGCTGATGCTGGGCGTCGGACCTGACACCCATGTCGCGTCGCTCTTCCCTGAGCTGCCGGGCGTCCGGGAGACCGAGCGCACGGTGGTCGCGGTGCACGGCGCGCCCAAGCCGCCGCCGCTGCGGATCTCCCTCACCCTGCCCGCGATCCGCGCGGCGCACGAGGTCTGGCTGCTGGCGGCGGGCGAGGACAAGGCGAAGGCGGCGGAGATCGCGCTGTCCGGCGCGGGCGAGATCCAGGCCCCGGCGGCGGGCGCGTACGGCCGCAGCCGCACCCTGTGGCTGCTGGACGCGGCGGCGGCCTCGGCCCTCCCCCGCGAGCTGTACCCCCCGGCCTCCGCCTGAGGTCCCGTACCCGCGCGCGGCCCGGTTC
>NZ_JBHZEJ010000063.1:0-51382 GCF_042756365.1 Streptomyces sp. NPDC059092 | reverse complement strand
CCGGGGGACGGACCGGGGTGCGGCCCTTCCGCGCGTGCGCGAGTGATGCTCTTCGCGCCGTTCCGGTCGGTCCGCCGGAGTCGTACGCTGAAGATATGTACGCGCGACGCCGTCGCCGGTATTTCCTGCTCATGGGCGGATGCCTGATCCTCTTCGTCTCCGCCGGAGCCTTCGTACGCATCTGGTCCGTCCCCGCGGCCATCGCGCTCTGCGTGGTCGCCCTGCTGATCCCGCCGGTCGCCGCCATCGTGGGCAATACGCGCGACAAGGACGACCGCTGGTGGGACGAGCCCCCGGCAGGCCACGAGAACGACGAGAACGACCGGTGGCTGGACGAGCTGGAACGCCGGAACCGCCCGTAGCGGCACGAGGCCGCTCACGTTCACGAGGCCGCTTGCGCTGCGGGGCTACGGCGGTTGCGGGGCTACGGCGTGAGGCGGGCTACGGCGTGAGGCCGAGCTGACGCAGCATGCCGAGTTCGTCGCTGCTGCCCCACCGCTCGACGAGTTTCCCGTCGGCGAACCGGCTGATCTGCATGCCCCGGTAGCTGACCGTCCGGCCCGTCGCGCCGTGCCCCATCAGCTCCCCGAGGTGCGTCCCCGTGATGGTGTACGCGAACGCGACTTCGTCGTCGGTGGCGACGACGTGCTCGACGTCGATGTGCAGATCAGGGAAGGCCCGCTTCATCGTGGCGAACATCTCTTCGTACCCCTCGGGGCCCGGGACCTGCCCGGGAGCCGGGTCGTGGTCCACCGAGTCGGACACGAAGAAGTCGTCGAGTTCGCCGAGACGGTTGCCGTTGACCGCGGATCCGAGCTTCTCCAACGTGGCGAGGTTGCTGTTGCGTGACATGGCGCTCCTCGGCGTCGTGCTGTCGGGCGGGCCACGCCGGTCCGGGCCGCCGCGGCCGCCCCTTCCTCCTCTTCCACGGTAGGCGGGTCGCCGACCGGTCGCGACCTCCGGATCCGCCGCGTCATCGAGGGGCCCGTACGGAGAACTCGCGGCCGTCGGGGTCGGTCATCGCCACCCCGCCGGTCTCGTCGCGCCCGGTGCCGGTCCGCGTCGCGCCCAAGGCGACGAGACGGTCGATCTCCCCCTGCCGCTCGCCGTCGGCGGGCGGGGCGAGGTCGAAACGCAGCCGGTTCCTCCCGGTGTTCGGCATCAGCGGCGGACCGCCCCACGTGATCTTCGGACCGCCGTGCGGTGAACGGATCGCGGTCTCCTGGTCCTGGTCCCAGACCAGCGGCCAGCCCAGTGCCTCGCTCCAGAAGTACCCGACCTCCTGCGAACCGTCGCCCGCGAGCGCTCCGATGAATCCGCAGTCGGCGAGGAAGGCGTTGCCCGGCTCGATGACGCAGTATTCGTTGCCCTCGGGGTCGGCGAGGACGGTGTGGCCCTCTTCCGGGAGTTGGCCGATGTCGATGTGGCGGGCGCCGAGTTCCAGCGACCTCGCGACCGTCTCCCGCTGGTCGTCGAGAGATGTGCTCGTCAGATCGAAGTGCATCAGGTTCGGGCCCGACTTCCGCTCCTCGGTCGGGACGAACCGGATCCGGAACCCGGTGTCGTCGTCCGGCAGGAGCGTGACGCCACCGGAGGGGTCGTCGGTCTTCTCCCAGCCCAGGACGCCGGCCCAGAAACGCGCGAGACGGGCCGGGTCGTTCGCGTCGAAGCACAGCGCGTGGAGGTGAGCAGTCATCCCTCGGTCCCCGATCAAGGAGGCTTTCGTCCAGGTGGTGGCTGGAGCCTGCCCAGAGGGCGCCGACCGGTCAACTCATTAACGCCCCGCGCTCACGCCGCCGTCCCGGAACCCGTCAGTAGACGAGCGCCTGGACGCCGTCGGCCATGATCTCGCTGACGAAGACCTGCGCGCCCGCGATCCGTACCCCGTCCAGCACGTCCTTCTCCGTGATGTCCCGCCGGGCGGCGCACTGCGTGCACAGCGTGATCAGCCCCGCCGCCTGGATCGACTCGATCAGCTCGGGCAGCGGTGCGGCGTGCGGCAGTTCGAACTCGGCGGCGCGCCCAGGCAGCGCGAACCACGCCGACTCGCCCGTCAGCCACAGCGAGACCTCCACCCCGCTGGCCACGGCGACCGCGGCCACCGTGAACGCCTGGGAGCAGCGCTCGGGGGCGTCGGCCCCGGCGGTCACCTTGATCACGAGCTTCTTGGCGTTCTCGGCGGATTGCATGTGCCGAATCGTAATCCGCCGCGCTACAACCCCCCTTCGTCGTGGCGGGTCAGATCTGTGCGCGGGTAACGGAACCCGCGCCTCAGGTCTCGTGGGGGGACTCTTTTGGAAGCTCAGCCAGCTCTGGAGCCGACGGCCGCTCCGGAGGCGCAGCCGCCGTCTCCGGTGGCCTTACCGGCGCGAAGACGCGGCCGTACGGCGCTGCTGATCGCCGTGGCCGCGGTGCTCGGCATCGTCGGCGGGACGGCCACGGGGTACGCCATCCAGGCCGACCGGCCGCCGACGCCCCTGCCGACGCTCGCCCAGGCCGGGCTGGCGTACCCGGCGAAACCGCTGCCCGCGGGGGAGGAGCCGAAGCCGCTCTCCGCCGAGGAGGACAACCAGGTCAGGATGGACGGCGATCTGCGTGGGCTGCTGATCGACAGGCCGGCCGGTACGCGGGAGACTGCGGTGCCGTGGCTTGAGGACGGCTGGGTGTCGGTCAGGACCTACGCCCAGTACTTCGAAGGCGGCGGTTACGCGTTCTCCTCGGCGCTGGACAACGGCCTCCGACGGGTCGCCGGTACGGCCTGGACAGGAAGCGGCGACCGGCAGGGGAACATCGTTCTGGCCCAGTACCGGCCGAGCGTCGGCACGCACGCCACCGCCGCCTTGGAGGCGCTGCCCTGGGGGATGATCGCGCGCTCCGGCTCGGGCAACCCCGTCGAGGGCACCGCCAAGGGCCGTTACTACGTCTACGACGCCGGTGACGGGACGCCTCTGCGGTACCGCGCGTACGCCGCCGCGCACCGGGGCGATGTGCTGGTCAAGATCCAGCTCTTCGACAGCGGGCCGATCGGCGAGAAGGACATCCGGACACTGATCGAGGACCAGGTGGAGCGCCTGTGAACGACCGTCGCACGCACCGGTTCCTCGGGACCGTACTGCCCGCTCTCCTGGTCGCCGGTGCCCTCGGCGGCGGGTTCGCGTTCATCAGGGCCACCGTCGACGGAGCGGACCGGAACGCTCCCACCACGGTGTGGGCGGAGAGCCGGGCCAAGCCGGCCAAGGACCCCGCCGGGCCCATCGGCAGAGGCCGCGCCGATACCGACCTGACCCGGAAGCTGCTGCCGGTGCCGCCGGGCTACGTGCTCGGACCCGACATCGGCGCGTACGGGAACGACGCCGAGCTGACCGCCGGCCAGTCGACCGAGATGATGAAGGCGACCGCGGACGACTACGACGCTCCTGCCGCCGTACGCCGGCAGGTGAACAAGGAGATCGACCGGATGGGGATGGAGGGCGTCGCGCTCCGCTCGTACACCTTCCCCGGGGGCGCGCTCACCGTTGACGTGTCCCTCATCGCGGTCAAGGACGCGTACGGCGCCCGCCGCTGGTACGAGGACGGGTCACAGCGCTCGGACGGGGAGCGCGAGGGGCCGGTCATCGAGGGCCGGAAGAACTCCTCGTGCTCCGTGGAGACCGAGGAGTCCGAGAGTGAGGGGACGCCCGACATCGGGACCATGACCTGCCTGGCGTACGAAGGCGACCTGCTCGCCATCGTGGTCGCGCAGGGCATGCCGCTCAACCAGTCCACCGTCGCCGAGCTGGTGAAGGACCAGCTCGACCGCATCGCCGCCCCGGGGGGGAACGTATGACCGAGCAGGCCGCCCCCGCCCCCGCCCCCGCGCCTGCCCCGGCCCCGCGCCCGCCCCGTCGTGTGCTGCGTGCGGTCGGTCGGTGGGCCGTCGCCGTGGCCGTGTTCGCCGGGCTCGGGACCGGTGCGGCGTACGGCGTGGGCGGGATGGAGCGCACCGATGTCCCGGGGCTCTCGACGCACGGCGACGGGCGCTGGGACTATCCGCGGCTCTCCCTGCCCGCCCTGCCGTCCGGCTCCCCGCGCCCCTTCAACCCGGAGAACGCCGGAGAGATCCACCATGCCGATCTCCGCGCGTTGCTGCTCCGGGCCCCGGCGGGTGCCACGCCGGACAAGAAGCTGACCGGCGGCTGGGTGAGCACGGAGCGGTACCTGTCCGAGTACACGGCAGAGCAGCGCGGCGCCCTCACGACGCTGCTGGACGACTTCGCCGTACGGCACATCGCCGCCCGGGGCTGGACCATGCCCGACGGCACCGTCTCCAGGGTCTACCTGCTGCGGTTCCCGTCGTCCGGTCTCGCGACCGGCTTCAAGCACGGCGCGGTGTTCGGGAGCGGCGTGGGTACGTCGGTGGCCTCGGCACCCGGTGCGGAGCCGGACAAGTCCTGGCCGGATTCGCCGCCAGGCTCCGAGATGTTCGTGAGTACGGACGTCTACGCGGAGCCCGAGCCGTACGGCCCGACGCAGGCCCGGCACGCGTATGTCGCGGCGGGGGACACCATCGGGCTGATCGTGCACGAGCGGAAGGGCGGCACCCCCGTCGTTCCCTTCCACCAGACCGTGGTGCTCCAGGGCCAGCTCCTCGGCTGAGCCCCGGCGTACGCCCCTTGGCGCACCTCGGCGAGAGGGCCGGCGCCCCACCCATTAGGCTGGGGCCCGGCCGTACCGCGTCATACCGTTCATCCGAGGAGCACCCCGTGCTTGAGGCTTTCTTCGCTACCCTGCTGGTCCTCGTCTGTGTCGGCGTGCTCGCCTTCACCGGTCTGGCCGTGAAGAAGCTGTACCAGGGCCAGCGCTGATGATCGAGATCCCTTCGGACCTGCACCCGGACCTCGTCCCGCTCGTCTTCCTCCTCGGTGACTGGGAAGGCGTCGGCGTCTTCGACTTCCCCGGTGAGGAGAAGGCCAACTTCGGCCAGGAGGTCTCCTTCAGCCACGACGGCCGGGACTTCATCGAGTACGTGTCGCACACCTGGGCGCTCGACGGCGAGGGCAAGAAGGTCAGGCCGATCGAGTCCGAGTCCGGTTTCTGGCGTATCGACAAGGACCGCAAGGTCGAGGTCGTCATGGTGCGCGACCAGGGCGTCGTCGAGGTCTGGTACGGCGAGCTGGGGGCCCAGAAGCCGCAGATCGACCTGGTGACCGACGCGGTGGCCCGTACGGCGGCCTCCGGTCCTTACAGCGGGGGCAAGCGGCTCTACGGGTACGTCAAGAGCGACCTGATGTGGGTGGGCGAGAAGTCCACCCCGGACGTGCCGCTGCGCCCGTACATGTCGGCGCACCTGAAGAAGGTCGTCAGCCCCGAGCAGGTCGCCGAGTGGGCCAAGGACCTCGGTGACCTTCCGGACGACGGCATCGCCTTCTTCAAGTAGTCCGCGAGTCCGCGAAGTGGTCCGCGCGCGGTCGGCCGGACGGCGCGGCCGGGGTACCGCCACGCCTGCCTACACTGGGGGCGTGGTGAGCACCGACTGGAAGAGCGATCTGCGGCAGCGCGGCTACCGGCTGACCCCGCAGCGCCAGCTTGTCCTCGAAGCCGTCGACACCCTTGAACACGCGACCCCTGACGACATCCTCTGCGAGGTGCGCAGGACCGCCTCCGGGGTGAACATCTCCACGGTCTACCGGACGCTGGAGCTGCTGGAGGAGCTGGGCCTCGTCTCGCACGCCCACCTCGGGCACGGCGCCCCGACGTACCACCTGGCCGACCGGCACCACCACATACACCTGGTGTGCCGGGACTGCACGGAGGTGATCGAGGCGGACACCGAGGTCGCGGCCGAGTTCACCGCGAAGCTGCGGAACGACTTCGGCTTCACGACGGACATGAAGCACTTCGCGATCTTCGGCCGCTGCCAGGAGTGCACGGCCACCGCCGCGGCAGCCGGCTCCTCGGAATCCTCGACGGGAACAACGACGGGCGCGGCCGAGTCGTAGGCTTCATGACTATGCAGCGACATTCGACCACCAGTCCTCTCCTCGCCCTGCCCGGAGCCGTCGCGGCCGAAGGCCAGGACGAAGGCGTCGCCGCGCACTACGGCGATCTGTTCCGCGAGCAGCGCGCCCTCGCCGACGGCACCGGCTTCGTCGACCTCTCGCACCGCGGCGTCGTCACCGTCACCGGCGCGGACCGGCTCAGCTGGCTGCATCTGCTGATCACCCAGCACGTCACGGAGCTGCCCGCGGGCCGGGCGACCGAGGCGCTGATCCTCTCCGCGAACGGCCACGTCGAGCACGCGCTGTACCTCGTGGACGACGGCGAGACGGTCTGGGCGCATGTCGAGCCCGGGACGCGGGAAGCCCTGGTGGGCTATCTGGAGTCGATGAAGTTCTTCTACCGGGTCGAGGTCGCCGACCGTACGGACGACTTCGCGCTCGTCCACCTCCCGGCCGGTTCCATCGCCCCGGTCCCGGAGGGCGCCGTCGTACGGGAGACCCCGCACGGCCGTGATCTCTTCCTGCCGCGCGCCGAGCTGACCGCGTACGCGGAGCAGCACGGCCCGCCGGCCGGGATCCTGGCGTACGAGGCGCTGCGCGTCGAGGGCCACCGGCCGCGGCTCGGCTTCGAGACCGACCACCGGACCATCCCGCACGAGCTGGGGTGGATCGGCGGCGCGGTCCACCTCGACAAGGGGTGCTACCGGGGCCAGGAGACCGTGGCGCGCGTCCAGAACCTGGGGAAGCCGCCGCGCCGGCTGGTCTTCCTGCACCTCGACGGCAGCGACGTCCACCTCCCGGGGCACGGCACGCCGGTGCGGCTCGCGGCGGACGGCCCCGAGGGGCGCCAGCTCGGTTTCATCACCACCTCGGCCCGCCACCACGAGCTGGGGCCGATCGCACTGGCGCTGGTCAAGCGCAATGTGCCGGTGGACGCTCCGCTGCTGGCGGGGGACACGGCGGCGGCGCAGGAGGTCGTGGTCGAGCCGTAGGGCCCGTAGGGCGGGGGCCCGCTCTGCCGCGCCCCCGCCGCCGTACGGGTCAGAAGTCCAGCAGCACCGTGAACGGGCCGTGGTTCGTGAGCGAGACACGCATCTCCGCTCCGAACCGGCCCGTCTCCACCTTCGCCCCCAGCTCGCGCAGTCGCGCCACCACCGCGTCGACCAGCGGTTCGGCCACCGGACCTGGCGCGGCGGCGTTCCAGGTGGGGCGGCGGCCCTTCCGGGCGTCCCCGTAGAGAGTGAACTGCGAAATCACCAGGAGCGGGGCGTTCGCCTCCGAACAGGACTTCTCGCCCTCCAGCATCCGTATCGACCAGAGCTTGTCGGCGAGCCTCCGCGCCTGCTCCACCGTGTCCTCGTGGGTGACTCCCACCAGCACACACAGTCCTTCGCCGACGATCTCGCCGACGGTTTCCGTCCCGGCCCCGGTCACGGCCTGGACGCTCGCGCCGTCGACTCTCTGCACCACTGCTCGCATGCGGACCAATCTATCGGGGGCCGAACGGGTGCAGACCGCCCCCATACCGGGCGCCAGGAGTGGCACGATGCACGGGAGGCGGTGCGCGGCAGGCACCCGTCGAGGGAGGGGGGTCCCCAGCGGAGTGCGGGACGGGTCTCCCCAGCGGAGTGAGGGGAAGTACGCGCGATGAGCACATCGAGCACATCCGGAGCCGGGCAGCCGCCCGGTACCGTACCGGCGACCCGTACGACCAGCGGGGTCGGCACGGGTGGGCCCGTGGCCGGCGGTGAGGGGGCGCTGCCCGCGCCCCGGCCGTACGACTTCGGTCTGCTGAGGCTGCCCGAACTGCGCGCGCTGCGCCGGGACTCGCACCGCGACGAGGGGGACCTCAGCTATCTGCGGCGGCTGCTCCAGGGCCGTATCGACATCCTGCGCGCCGAGTTGGCCCGTCGTACGGCTCCGGAGACCCCGTTGCTCGACCGGCTCTCCGAGATCCTCACCGACGCCCCGTCGCGCCACCGCAGCTCCGCCCGGCACGTCACGCTCTCCACGCCGCGCAGCGCGGAGTACCGGGCGCTGGCCGCGGAGACGCTGGCGGAGGTGGAGCTGTCGGACCTGGAGGCGCGTACGGACGAGGAGTTGCACGCGGCGATGGGGCGGCTGGTCCGCAACGAGCGGCAGCTCTCGCGCCGCCGTCACCAGCTTCAGCGGACGGCGGACGATTGCAGCGCGGAGATCGCGCGCAGGTACCGTGAAGGTGAAGCACAGGTGGACGACCTGCTCATGTAGTGGACGGGCGGTCCGTTCGCGCGTGGGCGGGGCCCCTCCTGCCCCCTCCTGCTCCCCTCCGGAAGGCCGAGGATGACCTCCAGCACGCCCAGCAGCACGTCCACCGCGGTCGGTGTCGGTACGTCCCGCGGCCCCGGAACCGGGACCGGTACGGGTGTTGGCGCCGGTACGGGTACGGGCATCGGCACCGGTGTCTCCGGCGGCGCTCGGGCGCTTCCGCCGTCGCCGGTCCTCGCCGAGGTCGTCCGGTCCGGCTTCGTGGAGGGACGCCACCGCGGTTCGATGGTGCTGCTCGCGGCGGACGGTACGGTCGAACTGGAGCTGGGCGACGCCCAGGCGCCGGTCTTCCCGCGCTCCAGCAACAAGCCGATGCAGGCGGCGGCCGTGCTGCGGGCCGGTCTCGAACTCTCCGGGAAGCGGCTGGCGCTGGCCGCCGCGAGCCATTCCGGCGAGGGCTTCCACCTCGATCTCGTCCGGACGATGCTCGCCGAGTACGGCCTGACCCCCGACGACCTCCAGACCCCGCCGGACCTGCCGCTCGATCCGGTGGAGGCGGAGTCGTACCTCGCCGCGGGCGGGGTGCGCGAGCGGATCGTGATGAACTGCTCCGGCAAGCACACGGCGATGCTCGCCGTCTGCGCGCTCAACGGCTGGCCGACGGAGAGCTACCTCGACCCCGCCCATCCGTTGCAGCAGCTCGTGCTGACGGTGGTCGAGGAGGCGGCGGGGGAACACGTCCCCACGGTCGGTACGGACGGCTGCGGCGCCCCGCTGATGGCCCTCAGCCTCACCGGACTCGCCCGCGCCTTCCGGCACTTCGTCCTCGCGGCGCCGACGACGGCCGAGGGGCGGGTCGCGGAGGCGATGCGCGCGCACCCCGAGTACGTGGCGGGCACGCGCCGTTCCGACACCTGGCTGATGCGGGAGGTGCCGGGGACGCTGTCGAAGATGGGCGCGGAGGCCGTCCAGGCGGTGGCGCTGGCGGACGGCCGCGCGCTCGCGTTCAAGATCGACGACGGTGGGGCGCGGGCCATGGGCCCGGTGCTGGCGCGGGCGCTCCAGCTCCTGGGTGTCGAGGCGGAGGTGCTGGGCCGGATCGGCCGGGCGCCGCTGCTGGGCGGCGCCTCGGAGGTCGGGGCGGTACGGGCGGCCTTCTAGGGCGCCGGGGGCGCGATCGGGGCCGCGGCACGCCCCCGCCTCGGGACGGCGGAAATCGGGATGCGGCGGCCGTGCGTCTGCGCCTAGCGTGCGGACCATGAGCATCGAGGTCCGTACCGTCACCGAGGCCGAGTTCCCCGACTGGAACCGGGCGGTGAACACCGGCTTCCTGCGGGCGCCGACCGACGCGGACGAGACGGTGGAGTGGCGGTGCGCGCGGGCCGACCTCGACCGTACCCAGGGGGCGTTCGAGAACGGACGGTGCGTCGCGACGTTCCGCTCCTTCGCCCAGGAGCTGACGGTTCCCGGCGGCGCGGTGCTGTCCGCCGACGCGGTGTCCAACGTCACCGTCTCGCCCACCCACCGCCGACGCGGGCTGCTCGGCCGGATGATGGGCGCCGATCTCGCGCGGGCGAAGGAGCGCGGGGACACCGTGGCCACGCTGATCGCCGCCGAGTACCCGATCTACGGCCGGTACGGCTTCGGGCCCGCCGCGTGGATCACCGAGTGGGCGATCGACGTGGCGCGCTCAGGGCTCGACCCGCGGTGGTCCGGCCCCGGCGCCGAGGACGGTGGCCGGATCGACCTGGTCGACGGCGCGGACGTACGGAAGCTCGGCCCCGAGCTGCACGAGCGCTTCCGGGCGCGGCAGCCGGGCGCGGTCGACCGGGACGAGCGCTGGTGGGGCGCGTTCACCGGGCAGACGTCCAACGGACTTCCGTGGACGGAGCCGTACCACGCCGTGTACCGCTCGGCGTCGGGCGAGGTGGAGGGGCTGGCCGTCTACGCGTCCGACGGCGCCTGGGGCGACTCCAAGCAGCCGCTGAACACCGCGAGCGTACGGGACCTGATCGCACTGACCCCGGCGGCCGGGCGCGCGCTGTGGCGGTTCGTCTGCTCGATCGACTGGGTCACGACGGTCAGGACGGGCCACCGTGCGCCGGACGACCTGCTCCCGCACTTCCTGCCGGACCCGCGCGCGGCGCGGATCGTGACGCACTCGGACTTCCTGTGGGTACGGATCCTGGATGTCGTACGGGCCCTGGAGGCGCGTACGTACGCCGTCCCCGGCACGCTGGTGCTGGAGATCCACGACGCGGCGGGCCTGGCGGCCGGCCGTTTCCGGCTGGACGCGTCGCCGGAGGGCGCGAGCTGTGCGCCGACGGCGGAGCCGGCCGATCTGGCCCTGGACGTACGGGAGCTGGGCGCGCTGTACCTGGGGGACGAGTCGGCGCTGCGGCTCGCCGCGCTGGGGACGGTGACGGAGGAGCGGCCGGGGGCGGTGGCGGTGGCGGAGGCGCTGTTCCGTACGCCGCGGCGGCCCTGGTGCCCGGACGTCTTCTGAGCGGCCGGCGGAGCGGAGCGGGCGAAGCGGAACGGGAGGAAGGGGCGAGGGGGAAGGGCGGAGGGAGGCGACCGGTCTCATGAGGTCCGGGACCTGAACAGCACGCCCGACAGCCCCAGCGCGACCGCCAGGATCCCGGCGCTCCAGGCCAGCGCGAGCCACGGCGCCGTACCCACCGGCAGCCCCAGCAGCAGTCCGCGCAGCGACTCGATCACCGGGGTGACCGGCTGGTGGTCGGCGAAGCCGTGCAGCCATGTCGGCATCGTCCCGATGGGCACGAAGGCGCTGCTCGGATAGGGCAGGAACAGGACGAGGAAGGTGAACCCGGACGCCGCCTCGGGGGACTTGGCGAGCAGCCCCACCGCCGCCGAGAGCCAGGACATCGCCGTGATGTAGGCGACCAGGATGCCCGCGGCGGCGAGCGCGGCGGCCGGTCCCGCCGCCGGGCGGAAGCCGATCAGCAGGGCGACTCCGAGGACGAGCGCGGTCGAGACGAGGTTACGGACGACGCTCGCCGCGACATGCCCGGCGAGGACCGGGGCGCCGCCGACGTCGAGGGAGCGGAAGCGGTCGATGATGCCGCCCTTCATGTCCTCGCTCACGCTCACGGCGGTGCCGGCCGAGCCGAAGCCGGCGCAGAGGATCAGGACGCCGGGGACGACGTACGTGACGTACTCCGTACCGGTGTTGATGGCGCCGCCGAAGAAGTAGACGAAGACCAGCATCATCATGACCGGCAGCATCAGTGAGGTGACGACGGCGTCGGTGTTGCGCCGGCTGAGGCGGATGCCGCGCCCGGCCAGGGTGACGGAGTGGGGCAGCGCGCGGGGTGTCAGGGCGCGGGGTCCGGGTGCGAGGGCGTCAGACACGGGCGGGCTCCTGGGGGCCGAGGTCGGGGGCGGACGCGGGGGTGGAGCGGGTGAGGGAGAGGAAGACGTCGTCGAGGGTGGCGCTGTGCAGGGCGAAGCGCGCCACCTCCGTACCGTCGGGATCGATCTCGTCCAGCAGGGCGCGTACGTGGGCGGCGGTGCCGTCGGTCGGCAGGCCGAGGGTGAGCGACGCGGGGGCGTGGTGCACGGCGCGGTCCGCGAGGCGCAGGTAGGCGTCGGGACCGGTGAGGACGAGGTCGAGGCGGTGGCCGGAGACCAGGCGTTTCAGCTCGTCCACGGTGCCCTCGGCGGCGATCAGGCCCCGGTCCATGACGGCGACACGGTCCGCGAGCCGGTCGGCCTCCTCCAGGTACTGGGTGGTGAGGAAGACGGTGGTGCCCCGCGCGGCGAGGTCCCGTACGACCTGCCACAGTTCCTGGCGGCTGCGCGGGTCGAGGCCGGTCGTCGGCTCGTCGAGGAAGACCACCTCGGGGGCGCCGACCAGCCCCGCGGCGAGGTCGAGCCGGCGCCGCATGCCGCCGGAGTACGTGACGGCGAGCCGGTGGCCGGAGCCCGCGAGGCCGAACCGGTCGAGGAGTTCGGCGGCGCGGCGGCGGGCGGCGGCCCGGGAGAGCCCGCCGAGGCGGGCCATCATGCGGAGGTTCTCCTCGCCGGTCTGTTTCTCGTCGACGGCGGCGAACTGTCCGGTCAGGCTGAGGGCGCCGCGTACCCGCCGCCGGTCGGTGACGACGTCGTACCCGGCGACGCGGGCGGTGCCGCGGTCCGGGGTGGTGAGGGTGGTGAGGATCCGCACGGCGGTGGTCTTGCCGGCGCCGTTGGGCCCGAGGAGGGCGAAGACGGTGCCGCGCTCGACGCGGAGGTCGATGCCGCGGAGTACGCGGACGGCCGCTTTCCCCGTGCCCCGGTAGGACTTTTCGAGGCCGGTGGCCTCGATGGCCGTGTCTGCGGTGGCCGCCGTGTCTGCCGTGTCTGTTGTGCCTGTCGTGTCTGAACGCACGGTCACTCCTCCTTCTCCTGCTTCTCCGCTTCTTCTGCGTATGGCATACGCGTTACTGTGTAAGGGTTACGCATTACTAGGATGGGAGTCAAGCGGCGGGGAGCGGGAGAAGAGGGGTACGGCGATGACGGGCAACGCGGGCGGCACGGCCGAGGGGGGCGGTACGGGGCTTCCCGCCAGCATCGAGGCGGCCTGGGGGCTGCGCGAACGCCCGTCCAAGGGGCCGAGGCCCGGCCTCACCCTGGCGCGCATCGTCGACGCGGCGGTCGGCCTCGCGGCGGCGGAGGGTCTGGGCGCGGTCTCGATGGGGCGGGTCGCCAAGGAGCTCGGCGTCTCCACGATGTCGCTGTACCGGTACGTCGCCGCCAAGGACGAGCTGTACATCCTCATGCTGGAGGAGGCGATCGGCGCCCCGCCCCCACCGACGGACCCGGCGCTCGGCTGGCGCGAGGCGCTGACCTGGTGGGCCACGGCGCAGCGGGAGGCGTTCCACCGGAACCTGTGGTCGCTGCGCCTTCCGGTCTCCGGCCCGCCCAGCACGCCCCACATGGTGGCGTGGTGGGAACAGGGGATGGTGGCACTGGACGGTACGGGCCTCGACGACGGAACCAGGATCTCGGTGATCCTGCTGGTCAGCGGCTTCGTACGGAACGAGGCGCTGCTGATGGCGGATCTGGACGCGGCGGTCGGGGCGAGCGGTGCGTCGGCCCGGCAGGTGAGGGAGGGGTACGGGCGCACCCTCCGGCGTCTGGCCGACCCGGCCCGCTACCCGTCGGTCGCCCGGCTGCTGGCCGAGGGGGGCCTGGAGGAGGACGGGGAACCGGACGCCGACTTCACCTTCGGCCTGAACTGCCTTCTGGACGGGGTGGAGGCGCGGATCCGGCGGCAGGGGTGAGCGCGCCGCACCCGTAGGCTTCACCGTCATGAACGGCGACGGCGACAACGAGGTCCTCGACCCCGACTTCCACCCCGGCCCCCATCTCGACCCCCACCCGGGCTCCGACTCCGCGCCCCACTCCGATGTCGGTCTGCGGGAGCGGAAGAGACGCCGGCGCTACCAGGAGATCTCGGAGGCCGCGATCGCGCTCTTCCTCGCGAAGGGCTTCGACCGGGTCCCGGTCGCGGAGGTCGCCGCCGCCGTCGAGATCTCCAAGCCCACCCTCTTCCGGTACTTCCCGGCCAAGGAGGACCTGGTGCTGCACCGTTTCGCCGACCACGAGGACGAGGCCGCCCGCGTGGTCTCCGGCCGGCCCGACGGCGTACGCCCGCTGGACGCGCTGCGCCTCCACTTCCTGACCGGACTCGACCGGCGCGACCCGGTGACCGGGCTCAACGACGCCGAGGGCGTGCTCGCCTACCACCGGCTGCTGTACGGGACGCCGAGCCTGGTGGCCCGGTTGTACGGATACCAGCGGCGCTCCGAGGAGGCGCTGGCCGCCGCCCTCGGGAGCGGGATCGAGGGGGCGCTCGGCGCGGCGCAGATCGTCGCCGTACACCGTGTCCTCGCGCAGGAGAACTGGCGGCGGATCGCGGCGGGCGAGCCGGCCGGGGCGGTGTATCCCGACGCGGTGGCCTCGGCGGAGCTGGCCTTCGAGCGGCTGCGCAGCGGACTCGGCCTCTGGTGACGGGGTCCTCGCCCGTCATTTGGTTAACTCGGTAAGGTTTTTTACTCGGTCACGCTATTCTTGGTGGAATGACCGCAGCCGAAGCACTCGACGAGGAACGGACCTACCACCAGACCTGCCGCGCCGCGCTGACCGGCATGGTGGACGACGCGCACGAACAGATCGTCACCGGCGAGAACGCCTTCGCCTCCGGCGCCGACGCCGAGGTCCTCGGCCGCCATCTGCGCAGCTACGCCGAGGAGTTGCGGCAGGAGCCCGACAGCCCGCTGTTCTTCGGCCGCCTCGACTTCACCGGCGGCCCGGCCGCCGGCGACCACGACGGGCAGAGCTACCACATCGGCCGCCGCCGGATCTCCGAACACCCCGCCGCCCCGCCCCTCGTGGTGGACTGGCGGGCGCCCGTCGCGCGCGCCTTCTACCGTGCGAGCGCCGCCGACCCGCAGGGCGTGGCCGTGCGCCGCAGGTTCGGGTGGGCCCCGTGGAGCAAAGGGGAACCGGAGGACCTGACCGGCCTGGAGGACGAGCTTCTCGACTCCGGGGCGGCGGCGGGGACGGGGACGGTGACGGCAGGGGCGACGGACGCCGCCGGGAGCGCCATCCTCACCGGCGAGATCGAGCGCCCCCGCATCGGGCCCATGCGTGACATCGCCGCCACCATCCAGCCCGAGCAGGACGAACTCGTACGGTCGGAACTCGGCCGCTCCCTCTGCGTCCAGGGCGCGCCCGGCACCGGCAAGACCGCCGTCGGCCTGCACCGCGCCGCGTACCTCCTCTACACCTACCCGCAGCGGCTGCGACGCGGCGGGCTGCTGGTCCTCGGGCCCAACCGGACGTTCCTCTCCTACATCTCCGAAGTGCTGCCCGCCCTCGGCGAGATCGGCATCCGCCAGTCGACGGTCGGCGACGAGATCGCGCGCCATCCGGTGCGGACGCACGACACGGAGGCGGCGGCGGTCGTCAAGCACGACGCCCGTATGGCCGAGGTCCTGCGCCGCGCTCTGTACGGACGGGTCGCGGGGCCCGCGTCCTCCCTGGCGCCGCTCGCCGTGGCGGACGGTTCGTACCGCTGGCGCCTCGAACCCGACGAACTGGCCCGTACCGTCGCGGAGGTGCGGGCCGAGGCGCCCCCGTACGGCGTCGGCAGGGAGCGGGTCCGCAGCCGCGCCGTACGGGCTCTTCAGCTCCGGGCGGAGCGGCGTTCGGGTCCGCGGTCGGCGCTGTGGGTACGGCGGGTGGGCGGTTCGCGGGCGGTCACCGCGTACCTGGACGCGGTGTGGCCCAAGGTGAGCCCCGAAGAGGTGCTGGCCGGAGTGCTGGCCGATCCGGCGGCGTCGGCGGACACCCTCCTCACGCCCGGTGAGCGCCGGGCGATCCTCCGCGCGGGCGCCCGCCTCCCCTCGGGGCCCCGGGCGGCCAGGAAACTGCCCTGGTCCGCGGCCGATCTGGTGCTGCTGGACGAACTCGCCGGGCTGATCGAACACCCCGAGGGGTACGGCCACGTCGTCATCGACGAGGCGCAGGACCTCTCCCCGATGGAGTGCCGCGCGATCGCGCGCCGCGCGGCCTTCGGTTCGCTGACGGTGCTGGGCGATCTCGCACAGGGCACCACCCCGTGGGCGGCCCGCTCCTGGCCCGCCCTCCTCGCCCACCTCGGCCGGCCGGACGCGCCCGTGATCTCGCTGACCACCGGATTCCGGGTGCCCGGCTCGGTCGTGGAACTCGCCAACCTGCTGCTCGCCTCGCTGGACGTCGACGTGCCGCCGGCCCGTTCCCTGCGTGGCGCGGGGGAGTTGACGATCAGCCGGGTGGGAGAGGGCGGCGGTCCGGGCGGGCTGGACGCGGTGGTGGCCGACGCGGTACGGGTGGCGCTCGCCCGCGAGGGCTCGATCGGCGTGATCGCCGCCGGGCCCGAGGCGGACCGGCTCCGTACCGTCCTCGCGGGGGCCGGGATCGCCACCGTCACGGCGGACGACCTCGGCGCGCCGGCGGCCAGGGTGACGGTGCTGCCCGCGACGGCGGCGAAGGGGCTGGAGTACGACCACGTCGTCCTGGTCGAACCGGCGGCGGTACTGGCGGCCGAGGCCCGCGGGGCGCACCGCCTGTACGTGGCGCTCACCCGCGCGGTCTCCCGCCTGCACATCGTGCACGCCCGCCCGCTGCCGGGGGAGTTGGGGCAGGGGCCCGGGGTGTCGTGAACTTCCGCTGTGGCTACGGCTGTTACGGACGGTCCGGTCGGCGGTCGGACCTGCCGGGCTCCGTCCCGCCCAGCGGCCCGAGGAACTGCGGGCGCCGCGCTGCGCGACGAGGCCAAGATCGGCACGATCGGACTCGGCAGCGTGAGCCTCGACGCGCTGCGCCGGGCGGACCCGGCGGGCACCGCCCGCGTACAGAACCCCTACAGCCTCGTGGCGCGCGACGACGAGGACATGCCCGCGCTCCGCTCCGCCGAGGAGATCGCCTGGGTGCCGTCTTGAGGTGAACATCGCGGCGGGCGCGATCACGTTCGACGACGCCACGCCGGCCGCGCTCGACGCCGTACCGACATGCTCGGCTTCCGTACCCCTCGCCTGATCCGCCGTCAGGAGCGCTCGCCGGGCACCTCGGTCCGCCATGGGGAAACAATGGCCTGTACGTTGCTCTCGGCAGGAAGCGGAGAGCCATCCGTATGCGGTCGTACAGCGGTATTCCGTCCATGTCCAGATGAACCGGACCCAGGTGTTCCGGGCGCACCAACGAGGCGGCACCCTTCATGAAGCTTCTGCACATCGACTCCAGCATCTCGGGCGCCGAGTCGGCCAGCCGCCGGATCTCGGCCGCCGTCGTCGCCCGTTTCAGGGATGAGCACCCCGGCCTGGAGATCACGTACCGCGATGTCGCCGCCGAGCCGCTGCCGCACCACTCGGAGGCCATCCTGAAGCTCAAGTCGGCCTCGGCGGCGCGGGGCGCCGACGACGGCTCGGGCGCCGATTCCGGGTCCGTCTCCGGCACCGACCTCGACGCGGGTGCCCGCGCCCTGGGTGAACTGAGCAAGCTCGACGAGGCGTTGGAGGAGTTCCTGGCCGCCGAGGTCGTCGTGATCGGCGCCCCGATGTACAACTTCGGCATACCCAGCCAGCTCAAGGCGTGGATCGACGCCCTGGCCGTGTTCGGCAAGACCTTCCACTACACCCAGGACGGCCCCGAGGGACTGGCGGGCGCCAAGCGCGTCATCGTCGCCTCCTCGCGCGGCGGTGAGTACGTGGCGGACACCCCGACGGCGTCGTTCGACCACCAGGAGACCTACCTCACCAGCTTCTTCGCCTTCCTCGGGGTGCGGAACCTCGAATTCGTCCGCGCCCAGGGCATCAACTACGGCCCCGAGCAGCGCAAGCAGGCGATCGACGCGGCGCTGGCCGAGGCCGTCGCGCTCAAGGCCGCCTGAGGCGCGCCTCCCGGAGCCGGAACGCGGCGCAGACGGCCACCGCCAGGGCCTCGCACCCGGCAGCCGTCAGCAGCGCGCCCGGCAGCGACCACGCGGCGACCGGTCCGGTGAGGGCGGCCCCGACGGCGAACCCGGTGATCTTGAGGCTGGCGCCCGTGGTGAAGATCTGGCCCCGCAGCCGGTCGGGCGCCTCCCGGTGACGTATCGCGAAGAGGGCGGTGAGCTGCGGGCCTTCCCCGATGCCGACCAGTACCAGCGCGGCCGGAACGAGAGCGGGCCGGCCCGTCGCCGCGAGGAGCAGGCCGAGGGACGCGGTGGCACTGCCGAGCCACAGGACGGTGTCCGGCGCGAGCCCCTGAAGGGAAGCGGCGCGGGTGAGGGCCGCGTTGGCGACGAGGGCGGAGGCGGCGACGACGGCGAGCAGCAGCGCGCCCCGGTCGGCCGCACCGAAGGCCCGTTCGCCGAGCAGGGGGCAGCAGGCGATCAGCATGCCCCTGCCCACGCCCGAGACGACGGACGCCGCCGTCGCGCGGGCCAGCGGCCGGGCGCGGACGAGGGCGCGGAACCCGGCGGCGAGTTCGGTGCCGAGGCCGACGGCCACCGGGACGAGGGAGGTACGGGGGACGGGAGAGGAAGCAGGGGAGGGAAGCGCCAGCGCCGACGGCAGGGCGGCGCAGATCAGCCCGGTGGACACGATCACCCCGACCCGCGCCCCGTAGAGGCCCGCGACCGCGCCCGCCAGCGCGGGCCCCGTCAGACTCGCGAGGTTGAAGGTCATCGCGTCGAACGCGGTCGCGCGCCGCAGCCCCTCCAGCGGTACCAGGCGCGGCAGTTGCGAGGTCCATCCCCCGGACAGGGCCGGGCTCAGGAGTCCGGCGACCACCGCGACGAGGACGGCCAGATGGACCGGCACGCGGCTCAGCCCCAGCAGGACCAGGATGACGCCGAGCCCCGCCGCGTACAGGGCGAGCGCCCCGCCCAGCAGCCGCCCCGGCGCGGCCGACCGGTCGAGGAGGACGCCGAAGAGCGGTCCGCCGACGGCCGCCGAGATCATGACCCCGGCCAGCAGCGTCGACGCCGTCGCCGCGGATCCGGTGGCCGCGAGCGCGGCCAGCAGCAGGGCCGGGCCCGACATCTCGTCTCCGGTACGGGCCGCCGTGGCACCGCCGACGTACACCCGTAGCGCGTAACGCTGTTTCATGCGGAGCACGTTACGTATGTAACGCAAAGGTTCACCAGGTGCGTTACATTCGCCGGATGGAGCCGTCTCTTCCGCCCGCCCCCGCCCCCGACCCTGACTTCGACCCCGACCCCGGCCTCGCCCGCGACCCCGGCCACCGTCCCGCCGACCGGTCCGCCCGGCTGTCGGTACGGTCCGCCGCGCACCGGACCGTCGCCCTGGTCAACGCCCTGACCCTGTACGGGAGTCACGCAACCGGCGAGGACGACGGCAAGGCCGACAGCAAGGCCGACAGCGAGGGCCCCGCCCCGCTCCCCGCCCCGGACACCGTCGCCGGGGTCCTGCTCGCCCACGGGGAGCCCGGCCCCGTACAACTCTCCGCGGACGACATCGCGGAGATGCGTACGGCGGCGCTGCTCCTGCGCGAGGTCTTCGCCGCGCCCGACGTGGACACCGCCGCGGCCGGCCTGAACCGTCTCCTCCGGCGGAGCACCGGCACCGTACGCCTCACCTCGCACAACGGCCTCACGGACTGGCATCCGCACCTGGACAGCGATGACGAGGCGCCGTGGGGGGAGTGGCTGCTCGCCTCGTCCTGCCTCGCCCTGACGGTGCTGATCTGGGACCACCAGCGCCCGCCGGGCGGCCTCTGCGCGTCGCCGAGCTGCCGGAACGTCTTCCTCACACAGGGCGGCGGACCGGCCCGCCGCTACTGCTCACGGCGGTGCGCGACCCGCGAGAGGGTGGCCGCGCACCGCCGCGACGCGCACCGCCGCGCCGCCCGACCCGCCTGACCGTCCGAACCGCCTGACCGCCCGAACCCAGCCCCTCAGACGTGGAGTTCGGGCGGGAAACCGGTCCAGCGCAGCTCGGCGGGCAGGTGCCCCATGTCGTTCGTGCAGAGCACGGACGGCGGCCGGCCCGGCGCGTAACGGATCACCGTCAGCGCGGCGTTGGCGAAGTTGAGGCCCATCCAGCGCCACGCGGGCGCGTCGAGGGCGGCGCGGACCAGCCATCCGATGAGGAAGCTGTGGGTGACGACCAGCTCGTGGCGAGGCGTGTCCCCGGCCACCGGCCCGGTGAACTCCGCCTGCGCCTCGCGCGCCAGAGCGGCGCCGGCCCGGGCCTCCTCCTCCGTCACCCCAGCGAGGAAGGCGAGCATGGCGTCGGCGGAGTCCGGCGGCAGCTCCTCCCGCCGCGGCAGGTGCGGGACGTAGTCCCCGGCCGCGTCCGACACGCGCCGCGGCACGCCGTCGAGCTGTCCGGCGAGCAGCGTGGCCGTCTCCTCGGCCCGGGCGAGCGGACCGTGGTGCACCGCCGACAGCGGTACGCTCCGCAGCCGTTGGCCGAGAAGTACGGCCTGGCGGCGGCCGTCCCCGGTCAGCGCGGTCTCGTCCGCCGACGCCTCGCCGTGCCGGGCGAGATGGAGAAAACGGGGGGCGGTGCTCATCATCGTCTGTGCCTCTCACTTCATCTGGGCCACGACGACTCGCCGCCTGGTACGGCGAGTTGCCCCGGCCACTCTCCCGGATGGGGAGCCACGCCGCGACGGTCCTGGCGATCTCGCCCGCCAGGATCTGGACGCCGAGTCCCCTGCCCGCGTGGTCGGGGCCTACGCGTGGGGCCGCCGGCCCGGTTCCACGCAGCGACGGGGCTGGGGTCAGCGCGGGGCGGTCGCGGGTTCGACGACGCGGCCCTGGGCGTCCGCGCGGAGGGTGGCGGAGCCGCGGGAGTCCGTGACGGTGACGCGGATGACCAGGGCGCCGGTCTTCGCGTCGTGGCCGATGTCGATGCGCCAGGAGCCGTCGTCACCGGCGCCGGAGGTGGTGCGCGCCTCGCGGACCAGGGCGGGGAGGCGTTCGTACGGGAGGGAGCGCAGCGCGAAAGACGGCTCACCTCCACCCGTACCGCTGTCGGCGCCGTCCCCGACGCCCTCGGCCGCCATGCTGTGTTCCTCGATCCGGAACTCGGTGGCGGTGAGGACCCCCGCCATGGCCAGCGCGTCGACCGTGCGGCGCATCCCTCCGTCCCGCAGCATCGACTCGGTGGTCCGCGTGGTGCTCGTACGCGAGGAGAGGGAGGCCGAGGCGGAGACGGAGACCTCGGCACCCCCGGTTCCGCCGCCGGCCCCCTTCCCGCCGGCCCCGTGGTCCTCCCGGAACAGATCGGCGCGGAACAGCAGAACGATGACCGCCGCACCGAGGAGGATCGCGAGGAGGGAGGCCAGGCAGTACGTCCCCTCCCGGCTCGGGTTCTTGACGAGCGTGGACTCGGGGGCGGAGTCCATCGACGCCTCGGCGGCCCGCCGCGCCCACTCCTGGTCCGGCCGGGTCACGATCCTGACGTCCCACGGCTCGTTCGCGGGGTATTCGACGACCACGACGCGGCGCAGCGGATAGTCGGCGAGGTCGACGAGGTTGATCGACTGGGAGAACGCGACCCGGTAGGCGGGGCGGTCCTCCGCGGCGACCGTCAGGACGAAACTGACCGGGACGTCGGCCAGTTCACCGTTGGTCGCCCGCCGGCTCTCGATCATCGCGAGGGCCGTACGTTTCTCGGGCCTCGGAGTCCGTGCCCGCGCCCGGCGTCCCGAGAGGGCCGTGACCAGGACGACGAACAGGAAGAACCCGGCACCGGCGCCCCACAGCATGGCCTTCCCGATGATGATCCCGACCACCACGGACGCCACCGCCGCGCCGACCACGGCACCGGTCAGCAGACTGCCCAGCAGCGCGGCGGGCCCGATGCGGCGGGACTCGGTGGGCCCGCTGGTCTCTGTGATCGTCACAAAGGGCGATTGTCCCCCGGCCCGCCGGCCACCGGAAGCCCCCGCGACGGGCTTCGCGCACCGGACGGCCGCACGACCCGCTCCGTACACGCCCCGTCAGCGAGCGGCTCACGCGTCCGGGCCGTCAGAAGCCCCGTCCCGCTCCAGGCCGGCCATGAACCCTTCGTGCGCCGCGCGTTCAGACCTCCCGGTCAGGTGCCGACGTAGGCCGCGAGGTGTTCGCCGGTGAGGGTGGAGCGGGCGGTGACGAGGTCGGAGGGGGTGCCTTCGAAGACGATCCGGCCGCCGTCGTGGCCCGCGCCGGGGCCGAGGTCGATGATCCAGTCGGCGTGCGCCATGACCGCCTGGTGGTGTTCGACGACGATGACCGACTTGCCGGAGTCGACGAGCCGGTCGAGGAGGCCGAGCAGATGCTCGACGTCGGCGAGGTGGAGGCCGGTGGTCGGCTCGTCGAGGATGTAGACGCCGCCCTTCTCGGCCATGTGGGTGGCCAGTTTGAGCCGCTGCCGCTCGCCGCCGGAGAGCGTGGTGAGCGGCTGGCCGAGGCTGAGGTAGCCGAGCCCGACATCGGCGAGCCGGCCGAGGATGGCGTGCGCGGCCGGGGTGCGCGCCTCACCGGCGCCGAAGAACTCCTCGGCCTCGGTCACCGGCATCGCGAGCACCTCGCTGATGTCCCGGCCGCCGAGGTGGTGCTCCAGCACCGCCGCCTGGAACCGCTTCCCCTCGCACTCCTCGCAGGTCGTGGAGACGCCCGCCATCATCGCCAGGTCGGTGAAGATGACGCCGGCGCCGTTGCACTGGGGGCAGGCGCCCTCGGAGTTGGCGCTGAACAGCGCCGGCTTCACCCCGTTGGCCTTGGCGAACGCCTTGCGGATCGGGTCGAGCAGTCCGGTGTACGTCGCCGGGTTGCTCCGCCGCGACCCGCGGATCGCGCCCTGCCCGATCGACACCACGCCCGTGTCGGAGGGCCCCGTACCGTCGCTCCCCGCACCCTTGACCAGCGACCCGTGGACGAGCGAGCTCTTGCCGGAGCCGGCGACGCCCGTGACGACGACCAGCACCCCGAGCGGGATGTCGACGTCGACGTCCCGCAGGTTGTTCGCGGTCGCGCCGCGGATCTCCAGCGCGCCGGTGGGCTTGCGCACCGTCTCCTTCAGGACGGCCCGGTCGTCGAAATGGCGCCCGGTGAGGGTGCCGGCGGCCCGCAGCCCCTCGACGCCGCCCTCGAAGCAGATGGTGCCGCCCGCCGTACCGGCGCCGGGGCCGAGGTCGACGACATGGTCGGCGATCGCTATCGTCTCCGGCTTGTGCTCCACCACGAGCACCGTGTTCCCCTTGTCCCGCAGCCGCAGCAGCAGGCTGTTCATCCGCTGGATGTCGTGCGGGTGCAGGCCGCTGGTGGGCTCGTCGAAGACGTACGTGGTGTCCGTGAGCGAGGAGCCGAGGTGCCGGATCATCTTCACGCGCTGCGCCTCGCCGCCCGAGAGCGTGCCCGCCGGCCGGTCGAGGGAGAGATAGCCGAGGCCGATCTCCACGAACGAGTCCAGGGTCTCCCGCAGCGTCCCGAGCAGCGGTGCCACCGACGGCTCGTCGAGGTCGCGTACCCAGGCGGCCAGGTCGCTGATCTGCATCGAGCACGCGTCGGCGATGTTGATCCCGCCGATCCGTGACGACCGGGCCGCCTCGGCGAGCCGGGTGCCGTCGCACTCGGGGCAGGCGGTGAAGGTGACCGCCCGGTCCACGAACGCCCGGATGTGCGGCTGCATGGCCTCCCGGTCCTTGGCCAGGAACGACTTCTGGACCTTGAGGACCAGCCCCTCGTAGGTGAGGTTGATGCCATTGATCTTGATCTTGGTGGGCTCGCGGTGGAGGAAGTCCCGCATCTCGGCCGCGGTGTAGTCACGGATCGGCTTGTCCGGGTCGAAGAAACCCGACTCGATGAAGATCCGTACGGTCCAGTGGCCGTCCGTCTTGTAGCCGGGGACGGTGATCGCGCCCTCGGCGAGCGACTTGGAGTCGTCGAAGAGCTGGGCGAGATCGATGTCGGAGACCGTGCCCCTGCCGTCGCAGCGCGGACACATGCCGCCGGTGCGGTTGAAGGTCTGCTTCTCGGTCTTGCGGCCACCCCGCTCGACCGTGATCGTCCCGCTCGCCCGCACCGAGGGAACGTTGAAGGCGAACGCGTTGGGCGAGCCGATGTGCGGCTGCCCGAGCCGGCTGAAGAGGATGCGCAGCATCGCGTTGACATCGGTGGCGGTGCCGACGGTGGAACGGGGGTCGGCGCCCATCCGCTGCTGGTCGACGATGATCGCGGTCGTCAGCCCTTCGAGGACGTCGACCTCGGGCCGCGACAGCGTCGGCATGAAGCCCTGCACGAAGGCGCTGTACGTCTCGTTGATCATCCGCTGCGACTCCGCGGCGATCGTGCCGAACACCAGGGAGCTCTTGCCCGAGCCGGAGACACCGGTGAACACCGTCAGCCGGCGCTTGGGGATCTCGACGCTGACGTCCTTGAGGTTGTTCTCACGCGCGCCGTGCACGCGGATCAGCTCGTGACTGTCTGCGGCGTGCGGTCTGTCCGTCCTCATCGTGGTGCTCTCCATCTGTTGCGCGGGGTGTCGGTCACGGGCATCAGCCACGGGCATCGGTTACGCGAAGAACCGGTTGCGCGAAGCATCGGTCGCGCGGGCGGGTCCTCGCGACGCCGGTCGGCACCGCCCGGCCCGGACGCGGCGCGGGCGGACGGGGAGCCGGCGGTACGGGACGGCCGCCGCACGCGGTCCGCGGCCGACCGGTACGGCGGACACCGCGACCTGCTGGTCTGCCGTGCAGGGCGGTCCACCGGCGTGGCCACCAGCGGCGCGCCGCCGTACCCGTCGAAGAATAGCGGCACCGGATAACCGGGCGAACAGAGCTGATGGCGGTGCTAGCTGTAGTCGTCGGGGTGGTCCTGCATCCAGACATTGATCCGGTCGCGGACGCTGATCAGCTCTGTGCGGTGGGTCTCCAGGTTCTCCGTGGAGGTGTCGCCGTCGAGCGTCGTACGGAGGCCGGCGATCCACGTGAGGGGCTCCGGGAAGTGGGCCGGGCCCTTCGGGTCCGCCTTCATCGACGCGTCGAGGCCCATCACCTCTTCGTGGACCCGGCCCAGGAAGTTCGCGCACTCTCCCGAGCCCGGCGCGCAGGAGTCGTTGAGCGTGGCCTGGAGCCCGGCAAAGGCGTCACGGACCAGCTCGGGCCCCGGGGCCGCCGCAGCATCAGGGCCAACCGCGGTCTTCTCCCTCGCGGCCTCCACCGGTGCCGCGGCGGACGAGGAACGGGAGGTGTCCCGCGCCTCGGCGCCGCCGATGCTGTCGTCCGTGCCGCTGGAACAGGACAGCAGACTGGCCGCGAGGATCGCGCCGAGGATCGTTCTACGCCGTACACGTCGAAACTGCATGAGGCCCCCTGAGTGTGATCACGCGACTCTACTGTGAGTGGGGAGGGTCGGCGCGGAGGTTTCCGATACATCGAAAACAACTCTCACGCCCCTGACGTTGCTGAGATCGCTCAGAGCGTGAGCACAGGCCGGGTGGAGAAGTCCTCGCAGAGGCCTTCGCCGTCCGGTCCGTACACGAACTCGGCCATGAACGGGTTGCGGTTGGCGGTGGCCAGGGGCAGCCACGCCAGCATGTGGCCGTATCCCCCGCACTCCGACTCGCCGCCGTCCCCGCCGTGCACCGCGGTGACGTCGCTCGTCAGCTCCGTGCGGTAGGTGTCATGGGCGATGCGCAGGCCGAAGCCGCTCAGCCGCTGATGCGGGCCGGTGCTGTCCCCGTAGGGGGTGCGGTCGAGGGGGCAGTCGTCGCCCCACCGGAACAGCGTGTCCGTACCGGCTCCGCAGGCGTGCTCCCACTCGTCGGAGCTCGGCATCCGCAGGCCGCGAGCGGCGAGGACGGCCGGCATGCCGGCGGGCGGTTCGGTCAGATTCTCGTCCTCCACCGCCATGAGCACCGTGGCCAGGACGACGCTCCGGCGGGGGCTGAGCACCTGCGCGAGATGGGTCCGCAGGTCGGGACCGTGGCCAAAGCCTTGATCCAGGCTCTCCGCGTAGTCGGCGGCCTGCTCAGGCGTCGGCCGCCAGGTGTCGACGTCGAAGCCGAGTGTCACCGCGCCGCCGGGTATCAGGGCGAATTCCTGACCGTCCCTCTCGATCCGGACCCGGTGCAGTGAAGCACCGAGATGCTCAACGGTCTCCACGACGGTCACGCGACCGGCCACCCGGTCCGCCGCCTCCTGGGCGACGCGACGTGCGACAGACGGTTCGAAGGACCGCCACTGGTCGAGACCGAGATCAGCGAGAGACATGGACCGCAGTGTGGCACCCAGGTCTGACATCCCCTCCCACGGCCGACCGGAGATCGAAAAGCAGGCACTCGACATTCCATGCGTACACGGAGAATTCCCGGGTCACCGTCCTCCGTGACACGCTTCAGGCCTGAACCACCTTGTGGCCGAGCATCACGCTGTACTTGCCGTGCATGACGTCGAGCCGGTAAAGACGGGCGGGATACGCCAGCGTGTCCGCGAGAAGGTCGAAGCGCAGGAAGTTGCGGCCTCCGGGACCCATGTCGTGGGTGTGACGGGCCTCCTTGTCCGGGAACGCTTCGAAAATTCCGAAAACGGTCTTCGAGAAGCGCAACGCGAACCACGGGCCGGTACCCGGCTCGTCATCCACTCCGGCGTTGATGTCCTCAAGGAACTTCTTGAGCTCGCCTTCCTTGCCCGGCTTCGCCTCAAGATGAATGTAGTAAGCCTTGTGCCCAGGAGTGTCGTCTTCGCCGAGGACGACAAAACCCGGGTGCTCGGAATCGTCCGCGTCCAGATTCCGTGCCGGATCAGGTCCGGGAACAAGTTCGGCATCGTCGCTCATGACGATTCACTCCTCTCGGCACGCATGATTCGGAGTCCAAAGTACGACGGCCTCGCCGCCGGCGCACCCGCAGCCCTTCGCCCGAATCCTGGATCGGGGAACGGCCGCCGCAGTACTGAAAACATGAGCTGAAGATCGACGCGCTGTTTTCGCCCAGGGACCCGATGCGCGTGCCAAGAGGGACAACGGGATGGCGGCGTGCCGGGCGACCGCGGCGACGCCGGGGCGGCGTACCACTCCAGGGAGCGGAAGGAGCGCATCCGGCCGCCGGCCGACCCGCTCGCCTCCCTGAGCACATGCCCTGTCCGCGCGAGTCCGGCGTTTCCGGGCAGTGATTCGTACGCGGTCGCGCACGTCCGCTCAGAACACGCGGTCGCGACGGATGTGGTGCGGGATGAGGTCGAGGAAGGCGTGCAGCGCCCGCGTCGGCGGACGCGTCGCCGAGGCAACCACGCTGAGCGTCCAGGACAGACGCGCGTCCGCGAGGGGGACGGGACGCACCGCGTCCCCGGCCGCCTCCGCGAAGTCCGGGGGCAGCAGCGCTACGCCCAGACCGTGCGCCACGTACTCCGCGATCGTGGTGATGTCCGACACCTCGATCAGGACACGCCGGGACAGCTCCGCCCTCGTGAAGGCGTCGTCCACGATCTGGCGTTGCCCGAACCCTAGTGGCATGTCGATGAAGGGTTCCCCGGCAATGTCCCTCAGCCGCACGCTCTTCCGGAGAGCCAGTGGGTGACCGGCGGGAACCAGCGACTGGACGTCGTACCTCTTGACGGCCCTCACCCTGAGGTGCGCGTCCGCGATATCGGCTCCCACGAAGGCCACGTCGATGTGGCCTTCCTTCATTTTCTCGATCAGCCCGGAGGTCCCCCGCTGGGAGGTCTCGGCACGCAACCGGACCTCCGGATGGCGCCGGTGGAAGTCGCCCGCCAGTGCGGGCACGTCGATGACGGTCAGCCCGCTGAGAACGCCCACGGTGAGGCTGCCGCGCAGCCCCGTGGCGAGCGGCTCCACCGCGGCCCTGGCCCGGTCGAGTGCCTCGATCGCGGTACGCGCCTCGGGCAGGAACGCCGAACCGGCCTCCGTCAGCCTGACCGACCGAGTGGAGCGGACGAGCAGTTCGGCCCTCAGGTCCTGCTCCAGGGCCTTGATGCCGGCCGAGAGCGTGGACTGTGTGACGTGCAGTTGCTGGGCCGCCCGGGTGAAGTTCAGTTCCTCGGCGACGGCGATGAAGTACTCCAGCTTTTTCTGATCCACCGGACCCCATTCATCGATGTTCCCGATTGGATATTCGGAAACATTCGTTGGACACGATAGCCAGGCGGGGCGACCGTTGTCGTGCGGGCTACCGCCCCGTCCAGGAAAACGTCAGTGAATGAGGATGACCATGCGTGTACTGCCTTCCTTGAGGGCTTCGACATGACCATTCCCACCGCACCGCCTGGGTCAGGCCGCCGTCCTGCCGGGCCCGGCCCGCAGTCACCGGGACACTCCCGCCCGTCCGCGTCCCGCGGCGGTTCCCTGGCCGTCACGGCGGCCATCGCCGCCGGAATGGTCGTACCGGTACAGGCCCGGCTCAACGGCGAACTGAGCCATCGCCTCGATGACGGCATCGCCGCGGCGGCGATCAGCTTCTCGGGTGGATTCGTCCTGCTGTCCCTCCTCGCGGTCTTCTCCTCCGGGCTGCGTGGCGCGCTGCGCCGGCTGGCCGGGGCCGCCCGGGACGGCCGGCTTCCCCGCCGGTACCTGCTGGCCGGTGTACTCGGCGGCACGTTCGCGCTGGCCCAGTCCACCGCCGCGCTGGTCACCGGCATCGCCGTGTTCACCGTGTCGGCCATCGCCGGTCAGACCCTCGGCGGTCTGATCGTGGACGCCCGTGGCATCGGCGGCGGGCTGAGGCAACACCCGGGTGCCGCACGGCTCACGGGAGCGGCCGTCATCCTGGTGGCCGCCGTGGTGTCCGCGCTGCCCCGCTTCGCCGACACCCCCGCGCCCGCCGCCATCGTCCTGCCCGCCCTCGCCGCGCTCGCCGCCGGCTTCCTGCTCGGCGTGCAGCAGGCCCTGAACGGGGCGGCGACCGCCGCGTCGGGCTCGCCGCTCGCCGCGACCTGGCTCAACTTCTGCGTCGGAGCGGTGTTTCTCGTCGCCGCCTGGGGCGTGAAGACACTCGTCCAGGGAACGTCGGGGCATCCGCTGCCCACCAGTTGGTGGGTCTACCTCGGCGGACTGTGCGGCATGGTGTTCATCGGCGCCTCGGCGTTCCTCGTGCGCCGGATCGGTGTCCTGCTGCTGAGCATGGCCTCGATCGCGGGACAGCTCGCCAGTTCGATCGCCCTGGACTTCCTGGTCCCCTCCGGCGGTCGGTCCCCCTCCGTACTCACTGTCCTCGGCGCGCTGCTCACCTTCGCCGCCGTCCGGATCGCCTCCCGGCGCCCACGGGCACGACGGGGCAGCGATCCACGTCCGCTCCCGGACCGGAAGCGGACCTGACCCACCGTCCCTTTCTCCCCTGACCCACCGTCCCTTTCTCCACGGACAAGCGACACAGTGCCGCGCGCGGCACGAAAGGAACAAAAGGTGTCCCACGACCAGCCGCAGAACAAGGAACGCATCCTGATCAAGGGCGCGTACCTGATGACGCAGGACGACAAGCTCGGCAACTTCGTGGGCGACGTCCTCGTCGCCGACAGCAGGATCATCGGCATCGGCCGGGATCTGACCGACGGCCGGGCCCGGGTCGTCGACGGGACGGGGAACGCCGTGCTGCCCGGCTTCATCGACACCCACCGCCACAACTGGCAGGGGGCGCTGCGCAACCTGGGCCCCGCCTGGACCTACGAGGAGTACCGCGGTCAGGTGCAGATCGGCCTCGGCCGGCACTTCGAACCTCGGGATGTCCACGTCGGTAACCTGGCGGCGGACCTGATGTCCCTCGACTCCGGGGTGACGACCGTGCGGGACGAGTCCCACATCAGCAACAGCCCCGAGCATTCGGACGCGGCGATCGCGGCGCACTGGGAGTCGGGCATCCGCGCCGTCTTCGACCACGGCTGGCCGTCGACAGAGGCCGAGCAGTGGCAGTTCGGCAGCGACCGCACACATCCCGCCGACATCCGGCGCATCCGCGACGAGGTGCTGTCCGACGACTCGGCGCGGGTCACGCTGAACGCGATGCTCCGCGGACCGGAGCTGTCCACCCCCGACGTGTCCGAGCAGGACATCCGGCTCGCCCGGGAGCTCGGCCTGCGGATCAGCATGCACGTGGGCCTCGGCGAGTGGGGGGCCGAGCAGCAGGCCATCCGGCAGCTCGCCGAGACGGGGCTGCTGGCCTCCGACATGACGTTCATCCACTGCTGCACGTCGACCGACGAGGAGCTGCGGATGCTGGCCGCGCACGGGGCCACCGCGTCCGTGGCCGGCGCCCTGGAGGTCTTCATGCCGGGCCTCGGCCAGCCGGCCACCAACCGGCTGCTGGCCGCCGGTGTCCGCCCGAGCCTCAGCGTGGACACCGAGACGATCGTGAGCGGTGACATGTTCGGCGTCATGCGGGCAACGCTCGCCTACCAGCAGCTGATCCGCGCCGGCGCGGCCGGACCCATGGACCGGATCCCCGGCCTGCCGACCTTCGACGCCGCCGACCTGCTGTCCTTCGCGACCATCGAGGGCGCACGGGCCGCGGGGATCGACGACCGCACCGGCAGCCTGACCCCCGGCAAGGAGGCCGACCTGATCATGATCCGCCTCGACCACGCCAACATGCTGCCCGCCACGGACGTCGCCGCCACGATCGTCGCGGGCGGCCACGCCGGCAACGTCGACCTGGTCGTGGTGGCCGGTGACGTCCTCAAGGAGAACGGTGTACTGAAGGCCGGGGACGCCGTCTTCGACGAGGCCGCGGCTTCCCGTGACCGGCTGTTCCACGCCGCCGGCCTCCAGCTCCCCGCCTGAGCCGACCGGCCGGCCACAGGCGCGAACACGAACGCCGCCCGGCCTACGGACGCGCGTCACGGGGCGCGCCGGAAGCTGCTCCGATGCCTCCGGCACGTTCAAAGTCCGCCACCATCGCCGTGACGTCAGATGGCGGGGTGCTGGTCACGGACCGGGCTGAGCGACTCCAGCAGCGACGCGATGTGCAGGATCGTCGATTCGGAGTGCCAGTTGGCTGCCAGCTGCACACCGATCGGCATGCCGTCGCCGCTCGTGCCGAACCGCATGGACAGGGCCGGGAGTCCGGTCAGGTTGAACGGAATGGTCGCCGTCTGGATGTGGGCGGCGTCCACCGTCCGGCCGTTGATGGTGAACCGGGTGAGTCCGTGTTCGTGGGCGGGGACGGGCAGGACCGGGAGCAGGAGGGCGTCGTACCGCTGGAAGTACTCGGTGAACGCGTCCCGGAGACGTTCGATGCCCTGTTCGGCCAGGACGTAGTCGCGGATGGACGTGTCGGGGCCGGCGAGCATGGACCTGGAGACCTTGGCCATCTGGTCCTCGTGGCCGGCGGTGACGTCCCGGAAGGCCGGCTTCACCTCCATGACGTGCTGCCGGTAGAAGAGGTCGAGGGGGTTGTCCCGCTCGAATGCCGGGATGCCCACAGCCTCGACGTGAACCCCAGCGCCCTGGAGCGCTTCGGCGGCCTTCTGCACGGTGGCGGCGACCTCCGGGTCGATCGGGCCGAGTCCGGAGTCGACCAGCCAGCCGACGCGGACGGGCCGGTCGGGCGACGAGCCCAGGCCGGCGTCGAACGCGCGCGGAACGGTGGCGAAGCCGTCGGCGCCGTCCGGGCCGGAGAGCACCGAGTACGCCAGTGCGAGGTCGCGGATGGTGCGGGCCATCGGGCCGACGTGCCAGTCACGGCGCGGCACCCGCGGCCAGACACCGGTCATCGGGATACGCCCGTGCGTCGCCTTGAGGGCGGCGATGCCGGTGTGAGCAGCCGGCCCGCGCACCGAGATGGCCAGATCGCTTCCGAGCCCGAGCGGCGACATACCGGCCGCGATCGCCGCCGATTCCCCGCCGCTGGAACCGCCGGACGTGCGGTCGAGGTTCCAGGGGTTGTTCGTCCTGCCCGTCAGGAGGTTGTCGGACTCGGTCGAGTACGAGAACTCCGGGAGGTTCGTCTTCGCGAGCAGAATCGCACCGGCGCGCTTCATACGGGCCACGCTGGTGGCGTCCGTATCGGGGATGCGGCCCTCGAAGATCGGGGAACCGCGCTGGGTCAGCACCCCGGCGGTGTCGAACGAGTCCTTGACCGTGAACGGCACGCCGTGCAACGGCCCGGCCTCCACGCCGGCCGCGAGCGCCTCATCCGCGGCCTTCGCGGCCTCCAGAGCACCGTCGGCGAGTGTGACGATGGCGTTGACCTTCGGATCGATGGCCTTGATGCGATCGAGGTGCGCCCGCACCACCTCGACGGATGACACCTTCCTGTCGCGGATCAGTGCGGCGAGCCCGCTCGCGTCGGAGTGGATGAGGTCGGTCGTCATGATGATCTCCTTGTTTAGACCGGTCTACTATTCGTTGTCCTGACCGGTGCGCCGCAGGCGGCGAGGGCTTGTCAG
Source organism: Streptomyces sp. NPDC059092 (assembly GCF_042756365.1). Classification (NCBI taxonomy): domain Bacteria; kingdom Bacillati; phylum Actinomycetota; class Actinomycetes; order Kitasatosporales; family Streptomycetaceae; genus Streptomyces; species Streptomyces sp. NPDC059092. The sequence goes on along the minus strand of NZ_JBHZEJ010000063.1, from coordinate 19,280 downwards.
GCGTGGAGGGCTTGTCAGACGTGGAGGACCTGGCGCGTGACGGTCATGGCGCGATCGAGATGGTCCGGGCTGCGATGGATCTTCGCCATGATGCTCGCTCCGAGCCACATGTTGTAGAGAGCCTCGGCCGTCGTGCGGGGGCTGTCGTCGACGGACACGGTCCCATCCGCGATGCCGTCGGTGATCATCCGCTCCAGTCGGTCGACGATCGCCGTGGTCCCGGATTTCGTCGCCACTCTCATCGCCTCGGAGAGGTCGGCCACCTCCGCGCCGAGCTTGACGACCAGACAACCGCCCTGGCAGCCGTCCACGGCTTGCGTGTCGTGGAAATTCTGCCAGTACCCCATCAGGTGCTCCGCGGAGCTCTTGCCCTGGTCGGCGACGATCCCGTCCATGGTCGCGAGGTACTCGTCGAAGTAGGCCTTCATCATCGCCTCGCCGAAGGCGTCCTTGGAGCCGAAGTAGTGGTAGAACGACCCCTTCGGAACACCGGCGGCGGCGAGGATCTCATTGATGCCGACCGCGGCGTAACCCTTGGCGGCCACGATCCGTCGCGCGGCGTCCAGAAGGCTCTTGCGCGTCTCCACCTTGGTCACTGGCATGGCTCGACCGTAACATCAGATTAGACCAGTCGTCTAGAGGGTGGTGTGTTCACCACCCCGTTGGGCACCGCGACCGCGGGGAAGGTCCGGCGTCCGGGTGTCCAGCGTCCCGGCCGGCCTGTGAACGGGTGCCCGGACCGCCTCATCGCCGACGAGACGGCTGAGGTCCGTCATCTGCACCCTCTCCAGCCAATCGGACAGGACCAGTCCCTCATCAGGGGTGAGCTTGATGATGATCTCCGCGTTCTCCACTGCTCGAACATAGTTCGGCGACCGCGCGGTGTCAGAGGTGCCTGGCACAGTGCCGCCGTGGACATCGATTCCTTCTGGAAGCTGATCGAAGAGTGCCGACGGCAGGCGCGGGACCGGGACGAACGGCTGGCGTGGTTGCGTGACGAGTTGTCGCGGAGGCCGCTGGCAGAGATTGTGCAATTCCAGGTTCGCCTGGACGAAGGGACGCACGAAGCCTTCACCTGGGATCTATGGGCTGCGGCGGAGCGGATCTTCGGCGGCTGGTGTTCGGACGACGGGTTCTGCTACTTCGGCCTGTGGATGGTGGGGCTCGGCCGGGACGCCTTCTCCAGGGCAGTGGCCGATCCCGACGCTCTGGCCGACGCCCCTGAGGTCCAGTGCCTGGTGGCTTGCCCTTGCGAGCTCTGGAACGACGACTGGCCCGAGTGGGAGTCGCTCGACTACGTCGCCATGGAGGCGTACGGGCTCCTTACCGGCGTCGATGACTGCGGCGACGCCTTCTATGAAGCCGTCGAAGCCGAGCAGGACGATATGGGGCGCAGCCGAGGGCCGCTCGGCGAGCAGTGGGACGTGCGGAGCGAAGCCGAGACGGCGCGCAAACTGCCTCGGCTGAGCGCGATGTTTCCCCTGGGGCCGCTGGCCCGATAGGGGCGACAGCGCGAGGAATCAGGTCAGCGTTTCGGCAAGGGGTGTCGACGGACAGGTGATGCCATTCGTGGCTGCAACCGTCGGAGCAGTAGCGCTCCCGTCGACGTCCGTCGGCGACGGCCGGCGCGACCGCGAGTGGCGGCCTTCACCAGGTGCGCCGGGCCATGACGGAAGTCGCTTCAACCGGTCACAGCCCCGTGACGTCCCTGGCCTTTTTCAGCACGGAGCCGAGCGCGTCCACCGCGGCGTCGTGCCGCCTCGCTCGTGCCGCCCGGTCCGCCGGCACCAGCCGCTCGGCAGCCTGCACGGCATAGGCGTCCGGGGCGCCGAAAGCAGTCTGCGGGTGCTCTCCCGTATCCGCGCAGTGCGTTGTGACGTCCTTGACCGCCCGGAGCACCACTGCCCGGTCCACGCCCGGCTGCATGGCCAGCCGTACCTGGAAACGCGCCATCCACTTCTCGCGGTCCTTTTCCCTCGCCGCGTCCGTTGTCCGGTCCTTCTTCGCCACGTGCTCTCCCGGGTGATCGGCAGCCGTCCGTCATGGAACTGGACGCCGGGACATCGAAGTGGGTTGCACAAACGAGAGACTGATGGGTCTCAGGTGACCGCCGGAACCGCACTGGCTCTGCCAACCCGGTCCACTGTCGCGGAACGTCACGGATCACGGGTTCTGGCACGGCTTCCAGCCCCGCGCACACCCGGCCCGGAAGTCCTGGTGACAGACAGACAGACAGCCGGCCTTGGTGACAGCTATCGTGCTTCGGCTCGCCTCATCAGTTGGCGACTACCAACAGCCAGTGACGGATACCGCTGCGAAGTGACAGTTGTCGCTGCGGGTCACGCGGGCCCGGATCTGTGGGGCGGAACACTTTTGCAAGCGTCTGCTTGCAAAAGTTAGCGGCGCGACGCAGGATGGAGTCATGGCATCACTCAACGTCGGCAATCTCGGTGAGTACCTGCGGGAACAGCGCCGCAACGCGCAGCTCTCGTTGCGGCAGCTCGCCGATGCCGCCGGGGTGTCGAATCCGTATCTGAGCCAGATCGAGCGCGGGCTGCGCAAGCCGAGCGCGGATATTTTGCAGCAGCTCGCCAAGGCGTTGCGGATCTCCGCGGAGACGCTGTACGTGCAGGCCGGGATGCTCGACGAGCGGGAGCGCGAGGAGTTGGAGACGCGTGGCGTCATCCTCGCCGATCCCTCGATCAACGAGCGGCAGAAGCAGGTGCTGCTCCAGATCTACGACTCGTTCCGCAAGGAGAACGCGCTCGACACGGACACCTCGGGACCGGCCTCGGAATCAGTCTCGGAGCATGCCTCTGAGCAGACTTCTGAGCGAGCCGCCCGTGCGGACGGCGGCAGTGCTGCCACCCCACCCTCAGACTGAACCGACCGGAAGGACCCCAGTCATGGCCATCACCGATGACCTGCGTAAGACCTTCAGCGACTCGAAGCCCCTCTACTTCGCCGCCGGTACCGCCGATCTCGCCGTGGAGCAGGCCAAGAAGGTGCCCGGTCTGATCGAGCAGATCCGGGCCGAGGCGCCGGGGCGGATCGACGCCGTACGGAACTCGGACCCCAAGGCCGTCCAGGAGAGGGTCGCCGGTCAGGCCAAAGAGGCTCAGGCGACCGTTCAGGCCAAGGTCACCGAGGTGATCGGTTCGCTCGACACCGATCTGCGGAAGCTGGGCGAGACCGCCCAGGACCTGGCGCTGCGCGGGGTGGGTGTGGCCGCGGAGTACGCGGTCAGGGCGCGTGAGACGTACGAGAAGGTCGCCGAGCGCGGCGAGCAGAGCGTACGGGCGTGGCGCGGCGAGGCGGCGGACGAGATCACCGAGATCGCCGTCGCCGTCGAGCCGGAGCCCGCGGCCAAGGCCGAGCCCGAGGCCGGGACGAAGGCGGAGCCCGTCGTCGAGGCGAAGGCCGGGCCCGTCGTCGAGGCCAAGCCCGCCGGTAAGAAGCCCGCGCCGCGCAAGCCGGCCGCCAAGAAGGCCACCCCTCCCGCCGCCGAGTAGGCCGGCCGGGACGGCGAGCGGAAGAACGGACCGGGCCGGGCACCTCAAGGGTGTCCGGCCCGTTGTCCAGGTACCTTCGACGTACGGATCGGCACACGGACCGCAAGGCGTCCCACCCACTGTTAGGCGGTGCTCAGCATGTTGCTCTCGGCATTCGGTTCTGTTCTGTGGCTGCTCAATCTGGCCATGCTCGTCCTCGCCGTCGTCGCGCTCTTCTTCTCCGCTACGACCCGTGAGGACGCCTACAGGGCGGCTGACAAGCAGACCAAGAAGTTCTGGCTGATCATTCTCGGTGTCACGGTCGCCGTGAACCTCTTCGTGCCGATGCTGTTCCTCCAGATCGCCGGGCTCGTCGCCACGATCGTCTTCATGGTCGACGTACGCCCCGCCGTCCAGCAGATCTCCGGTGGCGGCGGTGGCGGACGGCGCGGCGGTTCCAGCAGCGACGGTCCTTACGGTCCGTACAACGGCGGACGCTGACCGGCGCAGGCGCAGACACAGGTGCAGGCCCCGGCGCGGGCGGAGGTCGCGGACGCGAGTTGGACCGGGACCGTACGGTCGCCGCTCAGGGCCCGCTCAGGCGCCGCGGCCCAGCAGCAGGACCGCCACGTCGTCGGTCAGCTCGCCGCCGTTCAGCTCGCGCACCCGCGCGACGGCCGCCGCCAGCAGTTCGTCGCCGCGCAGCCCCGCGTCGAGCTGGGCGTTGATCATCTCGACCATGCCCTCCTCGCCGAGCCGCTGTCTGGTGTCCGGGCCCGCCCGGCCCTCTATCAGGCCGTCCGTGTACATCATCAGATTCCATGACCCGCCCAGCTCCACCTGTCGGCGTGGCCAGCGGGCCCGCGGCAGCAGGCCCAGCGCAGGGCCGCCCTCCTCGTACGGGAGGAGCCGTGCCGCCCGGCCCCTGCGGGTGATCAGCGGCGACGGGTGGCCGGCCAGGCACATCCCGGCGCGCCGTCCGTCCGGCGAGATGTCGACGGTGCAGAGCGTCGCGAAGATCTCCTCGCTCTCCCGCTCGTGCTCCAGGACCTGCTGGAGCGTCGAGAGGAGCTGATCGCCGCAGAGCCCGGCCAGCGTCAGCGCCCGCCACGCGATCCGCAGCTCCACGCCGAGTGCCGCCTCGTCGGGGCCGTGGCCGCAGACGTCGCCGATCATCGCGTGGACCGTACCGTCCGGCGTGCGGACCGTGTCGTAGAAGTCCCCGCCCAGCAGCGCACGGGAGCGGCCGGGGCGGTAACGGGCGGCGAAGCGCAGGTCCGAGCCCTGGAGCAGGGGAGTGGGCAGCAGGCCGCGCTCCAGCCGGGCGTTCTCCTGGGCGCGCAGCCGGGACTCGGTGAGCTGGCGCTGGGCGATGTCCGCGCGCTTGCGCTCGACGGCGTACCGGATGGCGCGGCTCAGCAGCCGTCCGTCCAGCTCGTCGCGGTAGAGGTAGTCCTGCGCGCCGACCCGTACGGCCGCCGCCCCCCGCTCGCCGTCGCCCTCCGCCGCCAGCGCGAGCACGGCATGGCGCGGGGCGAGCCGCAGGACGTGCTTCAGCGGGCCCAGCCCGTCGCCGTCGGCCGCGCCGGGCAGCGCGAGATCCACCAGGATGCAGTCGATGTCGTCCGTGAGCAGCCGCTCGGCCTCGGTGAGGTTGCGGGCGCTGCGGATACGGACGTGCGTACCCGCACCCTCCGGCAGTTCGGGGGTGGCGAAGGTGCCCGCGGGGTCGTCCTCGATCAGCAGCAGCGTGAGGGCGCCGCTCTTGACGGACTCCGTGACGGGTTCCATGGCGGGTTCCGGGACGGACTCCGTGGCGGTGGTCGTGCCGGCCGTGGTGCCGGTGGTGCTCGTGGTGCCCGTGCCGGCGGCTGGAGAACCAGTGCGCTGCCGCGGTACGGGTACAGATGCGGGTACGGACATCGGTCTGGGTTTCCTTCCCTCCCCCTGAGGGCACGGTGGAGCGACGATCGACGTTCCACCAGACGGGGACCATAGCGGTAGCCGCCACCCCAGTGGAATGGCGTACGGACCGGACCACACCGTCATATGCCGCTTCCCGTCACGCATCCGGCGGGATTCGGGGCTCTGCGCCCATGACAAACATCACGTGCGTACGCGCGTGTCATAAGGGACAACCATGGAACGCGTCACACGGGCCGCACGCGTGACGCGGCTTCCGCCCGGAGGGCGCGACTGGGCGGCGCGGTCCTATTTGTCCGGTCGTACGACTCCGAGGATGCGCATCGACCCCGCACCTGTGACCGTCACGTTCCGCCCCGGCCGGGGCGCGTGCACGATCTTGCCGTCGCCTATGTACATCCCGACGTGGCTCGCGTCCTGGTGGTAGATGATCAGATCACCGGGCCGCATGTTCTTGATGTCGATGCGCGGCAGCAGCCGCCACTGCTCCTGCGAGGTGCGCGGGATGGGCCGTCCGCCCGCCGCCCACGCCTGCGAGGTCAGCCCGGAGCAGTCGTACGAGTCCGGGCCCTCCGCGCCCCAGACGTACGGCTTGCCGACCTGCGCCGTCGCGAACCCGATCGCCTTCCTGCCCTGCGCGCTCGCCGTCCGGTTGATCTCCTGGAGCGCGCCGGAGCCGAGCCACGCCGTCTGCGCCGTGAGCGCGGCGTCCTTCTCCAACTGGGACAGCCGGGCGCGGTCCTTGCGCGCCAGACCCGATTCCAGTTTCTCGGCGGCGGCGATCTGCTTCGTGATCTCCTTCTTCGCCTTCTCCTTCTTGGCGCGGTTGGCCTCCAGCTCCTGCCACCGCGTCCCCGCGTCCGAGGTGTAGGTCTTCAAGTCCTCCTGCGCCCTGGAGAGTTCGGCGATGAGGTCCCGCGTGGCCTTCTGGCCCTCCCGGGCCCGCCCGACGCCGTCCAGGAAGAGCTGCGGATCGCCGGTGAGCATCAGCTCCGCCTCCTGCGGCAGTCCGCCGTCCCGGTACTGCGCCCGCGCGGCGGCACCGGCCTGCTTCTTGAGGCTGTCGAGCCGCACCTGCCCCTTGACGATGTCCTCCGTCAACCCGACGACTTCCGCCGACTGCTTCTTCGCGCGCTCGTCGGCGAGGTTGTACGCGTCGGTGGCGGAGGCGGCCTTCTGGTACAGGGCCTCTATCTCCTTGCGCACCTCGTCCAGGGAGGCCGCGGCCGTGCCCGACGCGGTGATGTCCGACGGCGTGACACCCGGGGGCAGTTCGACCGGGGGTGGTGCGACGGCGGGCGGCGATGTGGTCGGCGCGGGCCCGGGGGCGGCCGGGGGCGCGGGCGTCGCGTACGCCTGGCCCAGCAGGCCGGCTCCCGGTGCGGACAGCACGGCGAGCGCGCAGACCAGGGTGATCGCGGCAGAGACGCGACGGCGTCGGTTCACAGGCTCCCCCTCCAGGCCGACCACGCAGCAGACATATCTGATGAACCGTCAGTAACATCTCGCTACAGGCGAGATCGTGCCATGTCCGCCGTCAAAACGACAGAGGCCCCTCCCCGCAGGTGAGACGAACGGGCCCGCACAGTCGTTCCCCAGGCGCCTCGCGTGTTTCCGCTCCCCTCCCGTGTTCGCGTTCCCCTCCCATATCCGTGCTCCCGACGCGGCTCACCGACCGCGGCCGGGCTCAGCCCCTGCCCCAGCCCCCGTTCACGTCCCGGTCCACGCTCACGTTCCGGTCCCGGTCCCCGTACCCGTTACGGCTCCCGTCCCCGAACCCGGTGCCAGCGCCGCCCACTTCACCGTCACCTCGCCCTGCCGCCACCGGCGCGCGTCGTCCGCGAGCGGCCAGTCGGCCGACAGCTCCCGTACGGCCCTGATCCAGCGCTGCCGCGCACTCAGCGAGGCGTACGGGGCCGCCGCGGCCCACGCCCGGTCGAAGTCGCGCAGGAACGCGTGGACCGGCTCGCCCGGCACATTGCGGTGGATCAGCGCCTTCGGCAGCCGCTCCGCGAGATCGGAGGGGCGGTCGAGTGAACCGAGCCGCGTCGCGAACGTGACCGTACGCGGCCCCTCCTGGCCGAGTGCCACCCACACATGCCGCCGCCCGATCTCGTCGCACGTCCCCTCCACCAGCAGCCCGCCCGGCGCGAGGCGCGCGCACAGCCGCGCCCAGACCGCGGCGACCTCGCCCTCGTCGTACTGCCGCAGCACATTCGCCGCCCGGATCAGCACCGGCCGGCGGCCGTCGGGGAGCGGCACCTCGAAGCCGCCGTGCCGGAAGCGGAGCCCGTCCCTCTCGTACGGGAGCGCCGCGGCGACCCGCGCCGGCTCGATCTCGATGCCGGTGACCTCGGTACGCGGGTCCGCCGTGCGCAGCCGCCCCAGCAGCTCGACGGCGGTCCACGGGGCGGCCCCGTACCCCAGGTCCACCACCACGGGATCGGCCGAACGGCGCAGCGCCGGGCCGTGGGTGGCGGCGATCCAGCGGTCCATGCGGCGCAGCCGGTTCTGGTGGGTGGTGCCACGGGTCACCGTGCCCACCGGCCGGGCCGTACGAGTCGTACGGCTCGTACGTGGCGTCCGATCCGTATGAGCTGTATAAGCCGTATGAGCCGAAGAGGGCAGGTGCTGCGCCATACGGGTGAGCGTATCCAGATCGGGCACGGGCGCGCGGGTTGAGCCGTTGTCGGTAATGATTTGGCAAAACGGAAATGAAGGGGGTGCGTTCCACTGTTGACGGCCTTCGGAGGGGTCCCCACGCCCTTCCTTCGTCATGCTTCCCGGCATGCTTTCCTGCGAGAGGACCGTGGACGTGAGCCAGTACGTGTCCCGAATCGCCGGCACTTTCGCAGGTCCGCCCAGGCTGCGGCGCCTCCCAGGGCCGCACCGCAAGCCGCGCCGGATAGCCATGCTCAGCGTCCACACCTCGCCGCTGCACCAGCCGGGCACGGGCGACGCGGGCGGGATGAACGTGTACATCGTCGAGCTGGCGAAGCGCCTCGCCGCGATCGACATCGAGGTGGAGATCTTCACGCGCGCCACGACCGGTGGCCTGGCGCCCGCGGTGGAGCTGGCGCCCGGCGTGCTCGTACGCCATGTGGACGCCGGTCCGTACGAGGGGCTGGCCAAGGAGGAGCTGCCCGCGCAGCTCTGTGCCTTCACGCACGGCGTGATGCAGGCCTGGGCGGGCCAGCGCCCCGGTTACTACGACCTGGTCCACTCGCACTACTGGCTCTCGGGCCATGTCGGCTGGCTGGCCTCCGAGCGGTGGGGCGTCCCGCTGGTCCACGCCATGCACACGATGGCGAAGGTGAAGAACGCCGCGCTGGCGGAGGGCGACCGGCCCGAGCCCGCGGCCCGGGTCATCGGCGAGACCCAGATCGTGCGCGCCGCCGACCGCCTGATCGCCAACACGGCGGAGGAGGCCGACGACCTGATCCGCTTCTACGAGGCGGAGCCGGACAAGGCCGCGATCGTCCACCCCGGGGTGAATCTGGAGTGTTTCTGTCCGGCCGACGGCCGCGCCGCGGCCCGTGCCCGGCTGGGGCTTCCCCCGGACGCGTTCATCCCCCTCTTCGCCGGCCGTATCCAGCCGCTGAAGGCCCCCGACCTGCTGCTGCGCGCCGTGGCCGTCCTCCTGGAGCAGGACCCCTCGCTCCGCCGCAAACTGGTCGTTCCGGTCGTCGGCGGCCCGAGCGGCAGTGGCCTGGCCAAGCCGGAAGGGCTCCAGAAGCTGGCGGCGCGCCTCGGCATCGCCGATGTCGTACGGTTCCGGCCGCCGGTCGGGCAGGCGCGGCTCGCGGACTGGTTCCGGGCGGCCTCGGTACTGGTCATGCCCTCGTACAGCGAGTCCTTCGGCCTGGTGGCGATAGAGGCCCAGGCGGCGGGCACCCCGGTGGTGGCCGCCGCGGTGGGCGGACTTCCGGTGGCGGTACGGGACGGGGAGACCGGCTTCCTGGTCCCGGGCCACGAACCGGCGGCGTACGCGACGGCCCTGCGCCGCTTCCTCGACACCCCGGAGCTGGTCGACCGTATGGGAGCGGCGGCGGCGCGCCACGCCCAGTCCTTCGGCTGGGACACCGCGGCGGCGGCGACGGCGGACGTCTACACGGCGGCGGTCCAGGACCACCGGCGCCGCGGCCGCCCCCAGCACCACGGCTGACCCGCCCGCCCCGGCCGAGCCCGTGTCGTAGGCTCGGCCCATGGCTGACGTCGATGTCGTACAGCGGACCGCGCGGACCGGGCGGATCATCGAACAGGCGCTGAAAGGCGCCGAGCTGGAGTGGGAGAGCCCGGAGCCCGGCTCGTACGTCGTCACCCTCCCCGGCACCCGCAAGCTCTCGACGACCTGCTCGCTCCGCGTCGGGCGGCACGCGCTCTCCGTCAACGCGTTCGTGATCCGCCACCCGGACGAGAACGAGGGGGGCGTCCACCGCTGGCTGCTGGAGCGCAACCTCAAGCTGTACGGGGTGAGTTACGCGGTCGACACCCTCGGCGACATCTACCTCGCGGGCAAGCTGCCGCTGGCGGCTGTCACCGAGGACGAGATCGACCGGCTGCTCGGCTCGGTGCTGGAGGCGGCGGACGGTTCCTTCAACACCCTGCTGGAGCTGGGGTTCGCGAGCGCGATCCGCAAGGAGCACGCGTGGCGGGTGTCGCGCGGCGAGTCCACGCGGAACCTGGACGCGTTCGCGCATCTGACCCGGCGCGGCGAGGGGCCTGCCTCCGCCTGACAGCCCGAACGGTGGGCCGATCCGTGGACCGGCCCGTCGGCCGAGCGGTTGCTCACCCCCGTGCGGGGGCCACCGCCGCCAGATCGTCCACGCTTCCGGACATGATCGTGCGCACGCGCTCGGTGATGTGCTCGATCGGCCAGTCCCACCAGGCGAGCGAGAGCAGGCGGTCGATGTCCGGCTCGCTGAACCGCTTCCGGATGAGCTTCGCCGGGTTGCCGCCGACGATGCCGTAGTCCGGTACGTCGTCGACGACCACGGCGCCCGAGGCGATGATCGCACCGTTGCCGATGCGGACGCCGGGCATCACCGTCGCGCGGTAGCCGAACCAGACGTCATGTCCGACCACGGTGTCGCCCCGGCCGGGCAATCCGGTGATCAGGTCGAAGTGGTCGGACCAGGAACCACCCATGACGGGGAACGGAAATGTCGAGGGGCCGTCCATCCGGTGGTTGGCACCGTTCATGAGGAACCGCACACCCTCGCCCAGCGCGCAGAACTTCCCGATGACGAGTTCTTCCGGCCCGTAGTGGTAGAGCACGTTCCGGGTTTCGAAGGCGGTGGGGTCGTCCGGATCGTCGTAGTACGAGAACTCTCCGACCTTGATCAGCGGGGAGGTCACCAGCGGCTTGAGCAGGACGACGCGCGGCTGACCCGGCATCGGGTGAAGCACCGTCGGGTCGGCGGGAACAGCGGGCACGCGAACCGTTCTCCTCAGGGTCGGAGGTCCGGATGGCTCGCGCCCATGATCGCAGTGGCCTCGTCCGCCCGTCCAAGCGTTTTCGGCGCGGCCATGACAGTGCCCGCATCCTTCTCCACGCCCACGCCCACGCCCACGCCCGCGTCCTTCTCCGCGCCCGCGTCCGAAGGAGCAACGCCGGTGCCCCCGTCCGTACGCTCGCGCCCCACCGGATCCGACAGCCCCCGTACCAGCAGCCAGTACCCGAGCCCCGCCGCCGTCCCCAGCGCCGCGCACGCGCCCCACAGCCAGTTCGCGCCGAACCGGTCGATCACGAAGCCCGACATCAGCGGGGCGATCAGCGCCGCCGCCGACCAGGACATCGTGTACATCCCCTGGTAGCGGCCCCGGCCGTGGAGCGGGGAGAGCCGGACGACCAGTCCCGTCTGCGTCGGCGCGTTGACGATCTCGGCCAGCGTCCAGACGACGACCGTCAGCGCGTACACGCCCAGCGACCCGGCGAACGCCGTCAGGCCGAAGCCGTACCCCGCCAGGACCGACGAGGCGATCAGCAGATGGCGCGGGTCGCGGTGCTGGATGAAGCGGGTGACCGGTATCTGGAGGACCACGATCAGTACGCCGTTGACCGCGATCGCCGTGCCGTAATCGGCGCTGTCGAACCCGGCCGCGCCCATCGCCACCGGCAGCCCCACGTACCCCTGCTGGAAGATCAGCGCCACCACGAAGGACAGTCCGACGACGCTCATGAAACGACCGTCCCGCAGGACCGCCCCCAGCCCCGCCCCCGCCGGAACACCCGCCCGTGAGCCCGCGCCCGCCCCCGACCCAGCACCCGCGCCCGACCCAGCACCCGCACCCGCGCCCGTCGGCCCCGTACCTTCGGGCCGGGACTCCGGCACCCTCAGGTAGACCACCACCGCGCAGGCCAGTGTCAGTACGGCCTCGCCCAGGAAGCCCGCGAGGTAGCTGTACTGCGCGATGAACCCGGCGCCCGCCGCCGAGACCGCGAAGCCCAGATTGATCGCCCAGTAGTTCAGGGAGAACGCCCTCACCCGGTCCTCGGGCCGGACGATGTCCGCGATCATCGCCTGCACGGCGGGCCGCGAGGCGTTCGAGGCCATCCCGACCAGGAACGCCACCGCCGCGATCGCCACCGGGTCCCGCATGAAACCGAGCAGCGCGACCGACGCCGCCGTCGACACCTGCGCGAACAGGATCGTGGGGCGCCGCCCCAGCCGGTCGGTCAACACCCCGGCGCCGAGCGCGGAGACCACCCCGCCGAGCCCGTGGAGCGAGGCCACCAGCCCCGCGTACGAGGCGGAGTAGCCCCGGTCCAGGGTCAGGTACAGCGCCATGAAGGTGGCGACGAACGCCCCGAGCCGGTTGACGAGAGTGCTCGTCCACAGCCACCAGAACTCCCGGGGCAGCCCCGAGACGCTGTCGCGCACCCCTCGCCGCAACCCGGTGGCCCAGACGGCGGCCATGGTCGTGACCGACGTGGAAACGGACATACAGGTCCCCCGGGGCAGTGTGGTGACGAGCGGTGGTGACCGTCAGCGGCGCGACCGACCGGCACTGCGACGAACAGGGGAAATGTATGTACGGGCGCCCCTGGTCCGCCACCCGATTGGCCTCACTCGTCCATCGTCGGAAGCCGCGCGGACCGGGGCACGAGGCGCCCCCGGACCGCGCGCGACGGGTCCATTAGGCTTTGGCCCATGGCCGACGCACCGTACAAGCTGATCCTCCTCCGCCACGGCGAGAGCGAATGGAACGCGAAGAACCTGTTCACCGGCTGGGTGGACGTCAACCTCACCGACAAGGGCGAGAAGGAAGCCGTCCGGGGCGGCGAGCTGCTCAAGGACGCCGGCCTGCTGCCCGACGTGCTGCACACCTCCCTCCAGAAGCGCGCCATCCGCACCGCGCAGCTCGCGCTGGAGTCCGCCGACCGCCACTGGATCCCCGTCCAGCGCTCCTGGCGCCTGAACGAGCGCCACTACGGCGCACTCCAGGGCAAGGACAAGGCGCAGACGCTCGCCGAGTTCGGCGAGGAGCAGTTCATGCTCTGGCGCCGCTCGTACGACACCCCGCCCCCCGCGCTGGAGGACGGCACGGAGTTCTCGCAGAGCGACGACCCCCGCTACGCCACGATCCCCAGCGAGCTGCGCCCGCGCACGGAGTGCCTCAAGGACGTCGTGGAGCGGATGCTCCCGTACTGGTACGACGCGATCGTCCCGGACCTGCTCTCCGGCCGTACGGTCCTGGTCGCCGCCCACGGCAACAGCCTGCGCGCGCTGGTCAAGCACCTCGACGGGGTCTCGGACGCCGACATCGCGGGCCTGAACATCCCGACCGGCATCCCGCTCGTCTACGAACTGGACGCCGACTTCCACCCGGTCAACCCGGGCGGCACCTACCTGGACGCGGACGCGGCGGCCGCCGCCATCGAGGCCGTGAAGAACCAGGGCAAGAAGAAGTAGGACCGCCTTACTTGGGCGCGCCTCACGTGGGCCCGCCTCAGGCGAGTCCACCCGCACAGGCCCCCTATCAGCGACTCCTTCGCTGGTAGGGGGCCTGTTGCTGTGCCCGGACCTTCCATTTCGTTAGAGGCTATTACGAAGATTATTGACACTCTCTCGGCAATGCGTTAGAACTTCTCACGAACCCGAGGGCCGGTAACCGACTCGCGATCCTGACGAGACGTCAGGGGGCACGAGGCGTGGCGGAGCACTGCGCCGGATCCCCAGCACCGTGAGAACGCAGAGGAGAGCGCACGTGTTTGAACGCTTGGCCGAATGGACGATCCGCCGGTCCCGGCTGGTACTCGTCATCGCCGTCGTGGTCGTGGCCCTCATGGGGGCGCTGGGAGCCGGAGCGTTCGGCAAGCTGCTCGGCGGCGGCTTCGACGACCCCGCCTCCCAGTCCACGCGGGCCGCTCAGGTCATCGGCGAGAAGTTCGGCGGGGAGACCAACCTGGTTCTGCTCGTCCGCGCCCCCGACGGCCGCGTCGACACCCCCGATGCCGCGCGGAGCGGCGAGGCCCTGGTGGCCGACCTCAAGAAGGAGGAGAGCCTCACCAACGTCGTCTCGTACTGGGACACGGACAGCCCCGATCTCCGCTCCCGGGACGGCCGCGAGGCCATGGTGCTCGCCCATGTGACGGGTGACGAGACGGAGCAGCGCGAAAACGCCCGGCAGATCATCGACACCTACACCGGAACGGACAAGGGCGCCCTCACGGTCGAGGCCGGAGGCGGTGCCGCCGTGGGCAGCGACCTGTCGACGCAGGTGGTCGACGATCTGGTCCTGGCCGAGATCATCGCCATACCGCTCACCCTCGTACTGCTCCTGTTCGTCTTCGGCAGCGTCGTCGCGGCCCTGCTGCCGCTGGTCATCGCGGTCATCGCGGTCATCGGCTCGTTCGCCCAGCTCTTCCTCCTCGGCAGCGTCACCGATGTCGCCGACACCGCGACCAACCTCACCACCGCCCTGGGCCTCGGGCTGGGCATCGACTACGCCCTGCTGATGACCAGCCGGTTCCGGGAGCAGCTCGCGGCAGGGGCGAGCGTGGACGACGCCGTGCGGCGCACGGTGAGCACCGCGGGCCGTACCGTCGCGTTCTCCGCCGCGACCGTGGCGGCGGCGCTCGCGTCACTCCTGGTGTTCCCGCAGTACTTCCTGCGCTCGTTCGGCTTCGCCGGGGCCGGCGTCGTCGCCATCGCCGCCCTCGCCACCCTGTTCGTGATGCCGGCCCTGCTGGCCGTCCTGGGCCACCGGGTCAACAGCGGGCGGCTGCCGTGGGCGAAGCCGGGGCGCTCCGGTGCCCGGGAGCCGATGTGGGGGCGGCTGGCCCGTACGGTCATGCGGCGACCTGTGCTCACCGCGCTCCCCGTGCTGGCCGTACTGCTGGTGGCGGCGAGTCCGCTGCTGGGCATCACCTTCGGCACCCCGGACGAACGCGTCCTGCCCGAGGACGCCGCCAGCCGCCAGGTCTCCACAGCGCTGCGGGAGAACTTCGGCGGCAGCGAGGACGCGGCCCTCCACATCGTCATCGACAAGTCCGTGGACGACGCCCCGCTGGAGTCGTACGCGGTCGCGCTCTCCGGCCTCAAGGACGTCGTACGCGTCGAGACCGGTACGGGAAGCTACGCCGCGGGACAGGCCACGCCGCCCGGCCCCGGCAGCGCAACCCTCGGCCGGCCCGACGCGCAGCGCATCAACGTGACCAGCTCCCTGACGCCGAAGTCGGACGCGGCCCAGAACCTGGTCAGGGAAGTGCGGGCGCTCGCCCCGCCCGCCGGGACACACCCCCTGGTGGGCGGAACCGACGCCGTACTGGTCGACACCAGGGACTCCATCGCCGACCGGCTCCCGATGGCCGTGGCCCTGATCGTCCTCACCACCTTCGTCCTGCTCTTCCTCTTCACCGGCAGCGTCGTGCAGCCGCTGCGCGCACTGGCCCTCAACGTGATCAGCCTGGCGGCCACCCTCGGCGTCATGACCTGGATCTTCCAGGACGGCAACCTCTCCTCCCCGCTCGGCTTCACGGCGCAGCCGATGGAGGTGTCGATGACCGTGCTGATGTTCTGCATCGCCTTCGGTCTCTCGATGGACTACGAGGTGTTCGTCACCAGCCGGATCAAGGAACTCCATGATCTGGGCGCGGACAACGAGACCGCCGTGGCCGACGGACTCGGCCACACCGGGCGCATCGTCAGCGCGGCGGCCTTCCTCCTCGCGGTGAGCTTCTTCGCCTTCGGCACCGCCAAGATCAGCTTCATGCAGATGTTCGGGCTGGGCAGCGGGCTGGCCATCCTCATCGACGCCCTGGCCGTACGCGGCGTACTCGTCCCGGCCGCGATGCGGCTGCTCGGCCGCTCGGCCTGGTACGCGCCCGGCTTCCTCCGCAAGCTCCATGACCGGATCGGCCTCAGCGAGGGCGGCCCCGAACCCACGGCCGCCAAGGAACCCGCGATGGCGAAGTAGGCGGCGACGGCGCGGCCGAGAAGGCCGGGGAACGGCCGGAGGGCCCCGTCCGGCGGAACGTGATCGTACGTTCCGTCCGGGCGGGGCCCTCCGCGTGCGCGTGCTGTGAGCGAAATACGTCGTCGTACGTCCGTCGTCGTACGTCTTCGCATACGTGACGGTGCGCGTCAGCGGCCGCGGCCGGCTGGCCGGCCGGTCAGGGGCGCCGGCCGTCAGCCGCAGCCCCCGCCGCACTGGCACGGGCCGCCCGACTGGCAGCCGCAGCCGCAGCCGGAGCCGCAGCCGCACGCGCCGAGAACGGGCGGACGTACGACGGAGACAGAGGCCGCCGGGGCCTGCTGCCGGGGGGCGGTGGTAGGGGAATCGGCCATGGGATCCTCCTCAAGGCGTGCACGGATGTCGCCTCCGCCATTGCATGCCCGTCGAAGCCGGGGCAACAACGGCGCATGCGCGGCGCACCCGCGCAAGCGCGGCGGTTCGCGCCCCTTCCGCGCCCCTGCCTCACCTCTGCACGCCTATGCGCCCTCGACCGGGGTGTCGGCCGCCTGGATCTCGTCCGCGTGCTCGCCCGTCACCAGGTAGACGACCCGCTTGGCGACCGACACCGCGTGGTCCGCGAACCGCTCGTAGTAGCGGCCCAGCAGCGTCACGTCCACCGCCGTCTCGATGCCGTGCTTCCAGCGGTCGTCCATCAGGTGCTGGAAGAGCGTGCGGTGGAGCAGGTCCATCTCGTCGTCGTCCTGTTCGAGCTGGAGCGCCAGCTCGACGTCCTTGGTGACGATGACCTCGGCGGCCTTCGCCATCAGACGCTGCGCGAGCTGCCCCATCTCCAGCAGCGTCGCGTGCAGGTCGCGCGGCACGGGCGACTCCGGGAAACGCAGCCGGGCCTGCTTGGCCACGTGCTGGGCCAGGTCACCGGCGCGCTCCAGGTCGGCGCTCATCCGCAGCGACGTGACCACGATCCGCAGATCCGTCGCCACCGGCTGCTGCCGCGCCAGCAGCGCGATGGCGCGCGCCTCCAGCTCGTGCTGGAGCGTGTCGACCTTGTCGTCGGCCGCGATCACACTCTCGGCGAGCTTCAGATCCGCGTCGAGCATGGCGGTGGTGGCACGCCCTATGGCGGAACCGACCAGCCGGGCCATCTCGACCAGGTCTTCGCCTATCGAGTCCAGTTCCTCGTGGTACGCGTCCCGCATGGGGTTTGTCCCTCTCTCGACGTTCTTATAACGTTTTTGCCAGAGGCAGGGCCGGGGGCCGGGGCCAGGAGCCACGGTGGCCGGGACCCTACGCTCCCACGTTCTGTCCGTTACGCGTCCGGCTCCTCCCTCCCAAATGAACCGGCACTTTCCCCTCGGTGAACTCTGGGCGACGAGTGTTCGAGGAGACACCCTGATGGCTGGGAGCATGTCGGTGGCCGCGCATAACCTGGGACACATGGACGTGAACGCGGCAGTCGCCGCATTGGCAGCGATCGCCGGGGTGTGTACCGGCGTGATCGCCATGCTGGCGTTTCGCTGGAGCGAACGCGACCAGGCAAGACCTACACGCACCTCACTGCACACGGATGCCGTACTGCCCCCGGGCGTCGACACCGTCCTCTCGGTGCTGCGCTCCTCGGCCGTCGTGCTCGACGAGAGCGACTCCGTCGTCAAGGCCAGCTCGGCGGCGTACGCCCTCGGCCTGGTCAGAGGCGGCAAGCTCGCCGTCGAGCCCATGCTGGTCATGGCCCGTGACACCCGCAGGGACGGCGAGATACGACAGGTGGAGCTGGACCTCCCCCGGAGGGGTACGGGCCGGGGCGAGGCCCTCGCCGTCTCCGCCCGGGTCGCCCCGCTCGGCTCCCGTCTCGTCCTCCTCCTGGTCGAGGACCTCACGGAAGCCCGCCGTATCGAAGCGGTACGACGCGACTTCGTGGCGAACGTGAGCCACGAGCTGAAGACCCCGACGGGCGCGCTCTCGCTGCTCTCCGAGGCCGTCATGGACGCCTCGGACGACCCCGAGGCGGTCACCCGGTTCGCCGGCCGGATGCAGATCGAGGCGACGCGCCTCACCAATCTGGTCCAGGAGCTGATCGACCTCTCCCGGGTGCAGAACGACGACCCGCTGGAGGACTCGGAGTCCGTACGGGTGGACGAACTGGTCGCCGAGGCCATCGACCGGTCCCGGCAGCCCGCGTCCACGAAACAGATCACCATGGCCTCGGGCGGCTCGGCCGACCTGCGGGTATGGGGAAACCGCGGCCAGCTCGCCGCCGCCCTCGGCAACCTCGTCGAGAACGCGGTCAACTACTCACCGGCCCGCACGCGCGTCGGTATCGCCGCGCACCGCGTCTCCGCCACCGGCGGGGACCTGATCGAGATAGCCGTGACCGATCAGGGCATAGGTATCTCCGAGAGGGACCGCGAGCGGGTCTTCGAGCGCTTCTACCGCGTCGACCCGGCCCGCTCCCGGGCCACCGGTGGTACGGGCCTCGGCCTCGCCATCGTCAAGCATGTGGCCGCCTCGCACGGCGGGGAGGTCACGGTGTGGAGCGCCGAAGGCCAGGGCTCCACCTTCACCCTGAGGCTGCCCGAGGCGGGCGCCGGACGGGACCGCACACCCACCACCGGGCCGGACGAAGACGACCACGCCCCCTACGCCACCGCAACAGACCCCAGCCGCGGCCTTCGGCTGGATTCCCCGACCGTGATACCTGCCCCGGAGGTCCTTCCGTGACCCGAGTGCTCGTCGTCGAGGATGAGGAATCCTTCAGCGACGCCCTTTCCTACATGCTCCGCAAGGAAGGCTTCGAGGTCGCGATCGCGACCACCGGGCCCGCGGGGCTCGACGAGTTCGAACGCAACGGCGCCGACCTCGTCCTCCTCGACCTGATGCTGCCCGGCCTGCCGGGCACCGAGGTCTGCCGCCAGCTGCGCGGCAGGTCGAACGTCCCGGTGATCATGGTGACCGCCAAGGACAGCGAGATCGACAAGGTGGTCGGCCTGGAGATAGGAGCCGACGACTACGTGACCAAGCCCTTCTCCTCGCGGGAGCTGGTCGCGCGCATCCGCGCGGTCCTGCGCCGCCGCGGCGAGCCGGAGGAGGTCACCCCGGCCGCCCTGGAGGCCGGCCCGGTCCGGATGGACGTGGACCGCCATGTCGTCACGGTCTCCGGCGGCAAGGTCGACCTCCCGCTCAAGGAGTTCGACCTGCTGGAGATGCTGCTGCGCAACGCGGGCCGCGTGCTGACCCGTATGCAGCTCATCGACCGGGTCTGGGGCGCGGACTACGTGGGTGACACCAAGACCCTCGACGTCCACGTCAAGCGCCTGCGCGCCAAGATCGAACCGGACCCGGGAGCGCCCCGCTACCTGGTGACGGTACGAGGCCTGGGCTACAAGTTCGAGCCGTAAACCGTCGAGCCGCACACCGGCGGACCCGCACATTGCACATACGGCGTTGGCG